>JAJZNH010000234.1 GCA_021811745.1 Acidobacteriota bacterium | reverse complement strand
CGATTCCCAAGGATGGGCCCTCGGCCGGCGTGACCATGGCTACGGTACTGGCCTCGCTCCTCACCGATACACCGGTGCGTCCGTTGACGGCCATGACGGGAGAGATCACGCTGAGCGGTAACGTGCTCCCGGTGGGTGGAATTAAGGAGAAGTTTTTGGCCGCGCGCCGCGCCGGAGTGGAAACGATCATCCTGCCCGCGGAAAACCGCCAGAACGTGGAAGAGGATCTGACCCCGGAGATGATGGAGGGCGTGACGGTTCACTACGCCAGCCACATTGAGGACGTGCTGGCGGTGGCCTTGCCGTTACTCAAAACGCGCGCCAGCAACCAACCGGCCGCAGCCGAGATGGCGGCGAGCCCAGTGGCCTGAACGAGCCGCGTCTGCGGTTTGCGCGGGGCCGGAGAAACGGCTGGCCCCAGGTGAACGCTGGGCGCGGGCGGCTGCTACGCTTGCCGCCGCAATGGGAAAGAGGATTTCCTCTTTCTCTCCAAAACCATCCTGAGTGCGGATCAAATCTGGCAAAGCCGTGCGCCCGCACTCGAGAATTGCGCATTTCTGCCGATGAAATCGGGGAAGCCCATCTCATCGGACGCGCAAGACCGTGACCACAGCGACCAACCACGCGATAATGCCACTGCATCTGAGCGGAAACACGACTGAGCAGCAGTGCAGGCTCCTGAAGGAGCTTCTGGGCAACGCCGTTCATGATGCCTGCTTAACGGCCATGGGACAACTGGACATCGAGAGAGCACAGGCCGTGCTCGAGGCGGACAGCAGCCTCAAGTCGGAGGTTACCGAAGCGGTGACGGAGCTGATCCAGCGTCACACCGGAACCGACCGGTACAAAGAAGAAGAGGTGGGCTCCAACTGCCCCTATCCGCCCACCTACCGTGTGCTGCCGATGGCAGCGCAGGCAACGGTGTTGAAGAACCTGTTTCCCCGTCTCCAGGGGTGCCATGAAAAGCTGGCGCGCCGCGACCCTCCCCAGGGGGCCGAGGAGTGGTTTGCAATTCCCCGCTGGCAGGCCCTGGCCTCGTCGTATAACGAGGCGGTGGAGATGGTCATCGGAGTGCTGGCGTCAAAGCGCCGATTCTCCAACCGGATCGCCGATCGCATGGGCGAAAAGTATCTCCGCCAGACAGAGCGCACCAAGCTGGCCGAAACCATTCTTGGCGAGCAGCAACAGGGAAATGACATCCTGGTGGTCGCAGCCCAGGCGGGAATGCTCCATCGGGGCTATTCCGCCCGGCGCACCCGCGTGGTGATGGCCAGCAATGAGTTTGGCCTGGGCGCTTTTGCCGTCGCTTGATTACCTTCGACCGTATCCCCCTCTTCGACTATGATCTGTCCGGCACGGAGTTTAGCGTTTTCTACAACGACCGCGCCCGCAATCAATGGGGCTCGCCCACAGGCTTCCTCTACAAAACCGTCTGATTCCCAGTTCCCTGTTCTTGAAATCCATGGTTTGCGGCGGCTTTCCGATCCCGGCAGAGTACCGAGAGACGTGCACTTTGGCGTTCTCTCAAGGAAGACTCTACGCAGGAGTTGCGCCCCACCCTACATCATCATGCGGAGAGCCGTCATCGCTGTGCACTCCCCCGCCCGTCCGGTGCAAGCTATTCTCATATTGATACGGATAAATACGTTTTGATATGTTTATATCCGCATGAAGTCGCAGATATTCTCGTCTGCCAGCGAATAGAGGGCTTTCCCTACGGCCATGGGATGCGGAGGTCACGGTGAACCTGCCTGTGCTCCAGAACAACGGTGTGCATCCCAGTCCTTGCTGTATGAACGCAGTCCTCTTCGCCCTCCTCTGTCTCGCCCTCGGATCGGCATGGGTTCCCGGCGCCGCGGCGCAATCGGCAACCCTGAGCGGAATGGTGACTGACCCCTCCGGCGCGGCGGTGGCCCGCGCTCAGATAACCGTGGAAGACGTGAACACCGGGGCGCGGCGTGCCACGGCCAGCAGCCGCGACGGCCGCTATCAGATTCTCGATTTGCCCGCTGGCAGTTACAGAATCGTGGTCAAGAAAGAAGGATTTACCGAAGCGATTCGCGCCGGAATTCAGCTTTCCGTGGGCCAGGAGGCTGCGGCCAATGTGCGCCTCACCGTGGGCAGCGTGAGGCAGCAGGTGACAGTAAACGCCAATGCGGCCGCTGTGAATCTGACCACCGCCGACATCTCGGGTCTGGTAGACGAGCAGCAGGTAAGCGACCTGCCGCTTAATGGGCGCAGCTACGACGAGTTGCTCACGCTGAATCCTGGGATTGTGAACTTCACTTCACAAAAGGTGGGTGGAATCGGGGTTTCCAACTCCACGGTGGGCAACGATTTTGCCGTCTCCGGCAATCGCCCGCAACAGAATCTGTTTCTGCTCAACGGCGTGGAGTTCACCGGAGCAGCGGAAAACAACATGCAGCCGGGAGGCACAAGCGGCCAGTTACTGGGCGTTGATGCGGTGCAGGAGTTCAATGTGCTGCGCGATGGCTATGGCGCCGAATACGGCAAGCGTCCGGGAGCGCAAGTGCTGATTGTCACCAGGGGCGGCACTAACGAGTTGCACGGCTCGTTGTACGAGTTTGTGCGCAACTCCGCCTTCGACGCGCGCAACTACTTCGACCGGGGTGCCGCGCCGCCGTTTCAGCGCAACCAGTCCGGAGCCTCGCTCGGCGGGCCCATCCAGAGAAACAGAACATTTCTGTTCGGCAACTTCGAAGGGTTCGAGCAACACCTGCATCAGACCGGCGTGGCTTTGGTTCCGGATAGTGAGGCGCGCAAGGGCTACCTGCCCTGCAAACTGGTAAGCCCCGCGCCGAATCCGTGCCCTACGTCGGGATTGGTGGACGTCGGCGTCGGGCCGGGGGTGGCGCCGCTGTTCAACCTGTGGCCCGTGCAAAGCCCCGGCGCGCCCGACTTTGGCGGTATCGCGGAGGCCTTCAACAGCCCGCTGCAGACCATCCGCGACGACTTTGGCACGACGCGCCTGGACCGCGTGTTTTCCAGTGCCAACACCTTCACCGGTGTGTACACCATTGACAACAGCGCGGACGTGACGCCCACCGCCGCCAATCTCTACAGCACCGACCTCGAGAATCTGCGCGAGCAGGTGCTGAGCCTGCGGGAGACGCACGTCATTTCTCCCACGCTGCTTAATACGGCGACCATCGGCTTCTCTCGTGCCGCCTACTTCTATACCGGCGAGCCCACGCCGGGCACGCCGGCAGCCGGGGTTCCGGGCTTTGTGGGGAACAAGCCCGTAGGCGCGGTGGTGGTGGGAGGCAGCGCCGCCGCGAATCCATCCGCACAGGTGAGCCTCGCGGGCAGCAATATCGGCAGCGATCTGCACATCGCGCGGAACCTTTACACCTATGAGGATCATTTGATCCTGACGCAGGGGCTGCATAACCTGAACATGGGAGTGTGGCTGCAGCCCCTCGGCTCCAACGAGGATCTGGCCCTGACGCAATTCGGGCAAACGACCTTCACAGGACTCCAGCAATTCCTGGAGGGCACAGTGGGCACGTTTCTCTACGATCCGGCGCCCACGGAAATGAACTGGCGCTCGCTCATGGGCGCCTGGTACGCGCAAGACACCTATCGCGCTACGCCCAAACTGACATTGACATTCGGCTTCCGCGCGGCCTTCACCACGGGATGGAACGAGGCGCACGGGCGGGCGGCAAACTTCGTCTTCAGCAACGGAATCATCCAGACGCAGCCGCGCATTGGGCGCTCGGCGTTCACAGTGAATAACGCCAAATTCCTGCCCCAGCCGCGCTTCGGACTGGCATGGAGCCCGGCGAGCGGGAAGACCGTCGTGCATGCGGGCTTCGGCATGTACAACGACTTGCAGGATGCGCTCGGCTACCGCATGGACCAGAATGCGCCCTTCAACCCGTCCTATAGCATCGCCAACCTTCCCGTCTCCAGCCTGCCGCTGTCAGTCTCGCCTCCGGCCAACGCCAGAGTCGCGCCTGGCGGCGTACAACCCGACATGAGCACTCCCACGCTCGTCTCCTACTCAATGCACATTGAACAGGAGCTCACACCCAATACGGTCTTGACGTTGGGCTACGTGGGCTCGTACGGATACCACGAGCTTGTCAGTTTGGATGACAACGAGCCCACCCCGACCGTCTGCCCGGGTGCTTCTTGCCCGGCAATTTATCCGGCGAATTTCCCCGCGCCGCTGGCAGGCAAGCCTGTCCCGGCGGGCACCTATTACGTCGCTCCGGGAACGCCGCTGGCCAATCCGGCGCTAGGCCCCGCGTGGGCGTGGTTTTCGGTGGGAACCAGCTCCTACAATGCGCTCCAGGTGGACGCCAACCACCGCATGAGCAAGGGCTTGCTGATGCGCGCGGTTTATACCTGGTCCAAGGCGCTCGACGACGGCGATTCGCTGAATGGAACCGCAGCAGGCAATGCGCCGGGGCTGGTCGAGAATCCCTTCGACGTGAAAGCGGACTGGGGTCCAGCGACCTACGACGTAAGAAATGCAGCCACGCTCGATGGCGTTTACGAGCTGCCGTTCGGGAAACAGCGGCGCTACCTGAACCGGTTGACCGGCTTTCCTGATGCCATGGTCAGCGGCTGGACGGCGACCTCCATTGTCACCTTGCAGTCCGGCTTCCCGTTTACGCCCCAGCTCAGCTATAACCCGTCGAACAACGGGGACACCAAGAACCCGGTGCGCTTGTTCGCCAATCCCGATTTCAGAGGTTCGGTGCTGGTTAAGAAACCGGGCGAGTGGTTCAACCCGCAAGCGTTCCTCGCCCCGCCTCCCGGGAGCGGATTCTACGGTAACCTCAGCCGGGACAGCTTGACTGGGCCGGGCGCGGCGGAGTGGGACTTTTCCATGCTCAAGGACACGGCCATTCATGAGGGTCTCGATCTCCAGTTCCGCGCAGAGTTTTTCAATATTTTGAATCACACGAACTTCAACACGCCCAACCTGATCGTGTTTACTCCCTCCGGAGGGTCGCCCACGGCAGGCGTGATCACCAGCACCGCGACCACTTCACGCCAGATCCAGTTTGCCGTGAAACTGCTGTGGTGAGGCGGGCAGGGCCGCAGGCGGCGCTGCCGGACCGAAAGCGCACAGAACCTTCCCCCGGAGTGGTTGCCCGCCGCGTCTAACCGGCAGGCAGTATTCTTCTTGCAGTGGATATGAAGGTGCGCGTAATTCCATTCGGCATATTGAAAGAATGGCTCGGCCCGGCAGACGCGATGGTCGAGTTGCCGGCGGGCGCCACGGTCGGGGAGTTGCTGGAGCGCCTGAGCGCCACCTTGCCCGCAGCCAGCCTGCAGGGCATCGCGGTAGGCGTCAACGCCGAGTTTGCCTCGG
This sequence comes from Acidobacteriota bacterium, assembly GCA_021811745.1. Next base: position 3,309 of record JAJZNH010000234.1, on the reverse strand, counting down.
CCGAACGAGTATTGCGCGACGGCGACGAGGTGGGTTTGCTGCCGCCTGTCTCTGGCGGCTGCGCCGCGCAGCCAGCCGACTCTTTGGACAACAACAGTGGTCCGGAGCATGTTACCGTGGCGCTCACGTGCGAGACGATCGACGCTGGAAAGCTGGTGGCCGAGGCCAAGCGCGGCGAGGATGGCGCAGTCGTAGTCTTTGACGGCATCGTGCGCAACCACTCGCGCGGCCGGCTTACGCTCTACCTGGACTACGAGGCCTATGAAGAGATGGCCCTCCGCCAGATGCGGGAGCTTGGGCGTCAGGCGCGGGAGCGCTTCGGCGTGCGCCAGGTAACCGTGGTGCACCGCCTGGGCCGGTTGCAGATCGGCGAAACCAGCGTACTCATTGTGGTGGCTTCGGCGCACCGGGCGCAGGCCTTCGAGGCTTGCCGCTGGCTGATCGACACACTCAAGCAGACCGTGCCCATCTGGAAGAAGGAGACCTTTGTGGACGGTGCAGTGTGGGCGCCGGGCGAGCCGTTTCCCCCCGCACTGGCGGTGGACACCATAGAGGCCCGCCATGAAGAGTGAGCGGTCCTGCCGTGTGTTGGCGGCGCAGGGATGGCTGACCGTCCTTCAGCAATGCCTCTGCCCCGCGCTCCTCGCGCTGGCGCCGTTGATCGGCTCCGCGCAGCCAACCACCCTGCGCTTGAACGTGAAACTGGTCAACGTCTTTGTGAATGTAACGGACAAGAACGGCGCCATCGTGGGCGGGCTGACGCGCAACGATTTCGCCCTCTTCGAGGATGGGCGGCCGCAGAAGATCGCGATCTTTGAGAAGCAGTCGGAGCTGCCGCTGAATCTAGTTCTGGCCATCGACACCAGCGGCAGCGTGTACAAGGATATGCGCTCTGAGGCTGCTGCCGCGCGCCGTTTTGCGCACGACATACTGCGCCCGCAAGACCAGATGAGCGTCTACCGGTTTGCGACCTTCGTGCACCAGTTGACGCCCTTCACCAATAACTTGAAGATGATCAACCGCGGGCTGAGCGATTTGCACGGGGGCGGAGGGACTGAGCTGTACGAGGCCATCCGCACGGGTTCCGCGAGCCTCGGATCGAAGCAGGGACGCAAAGTGCTGCTGGTGATCTCCGACGGCGACGACATCGCGGATAGCGCGACCTATCCGGAGGCCTTAGAAGCGGCCTTGCGCGACGAAGTGATGATCTACTCGCTTATCGACGTGCCCATCGCAGCCAGCGCCGGCCGCGACATCGGCGGCGAACACGCGCTGATCACGCTGGCCGAGCAGACCGGAGGCAGGTATTTTTACGTGAACCAGGGCGGCATGGATGTGACCTTCAAGAAAGTGAGCGAAGATCTGCGTACGCAATACCTGCTCGGCTACTATCCACAGCACCAGTCGCCGGGGGTTGATTTCCATACCATCGAGGTCACGATTCCGCGCGCCGCACCCGGGCAATTCCAGATTAGTCACCGCGCCGGCTATTACTCAGACCCGCCGGCTGGAGCAGTGATTCCAAGGTAAAAACGTGGTAGGGTGGAGGTGGCCCAAAAGGGCGCGTTCAGGCGACTGAGCTGCAGCGCCCCAAAGTCCGCAGCGGCAGGTAGCCTAGTGCCCTTCAGTGGGTATTTGTACGTATGACGGCCCTGAAGGAGATTCTCGAAAAGCACGTCAGCGAGGCGGCGCAGGGCTTATACGAAAAGCTGGACCGCAAGCGGGTGCGCTGCTATGCCTGCGGACATTGCTGCCCGATTGCCGATGGCCAGGCAGGTGTTTGTAAAGTTCGCTGGAATCGCGGCGGAACGCTCTACGCCCCTTGGGGATACGTGGGTAGCGTACAGTGCGACCCCATTGAGCAGAAGCCCTTTTTTCATGCTTATAGCGGCGCGCTGGCCTATAGCTTTGGCATGTTGGGCTGCGATCTCCATTGCGCCTACTGTCAGAACTGGGTAACCTCGCAGGCGTTGCGCGATCCCGAGGCGGGAATCCGGCCGGCGGCGGTTAGGCCGGAAGAGCTGGTCGGCGATGCGCGGCGGCAGGGCGCCCGCGCCCTGGTGAGTACTTACAATGAGCCGCTGATTACCGCCGAATGGGCAGTGGCGATCTTCCAAGAAGCCAAGGCCGCCGGCTTGGCGACGGGCTTTGTCTCCAACGGCAACGGCACGCCCCAGGCGCTTGAGTTTCTGCGCCCGTGGGTGGATCTCTACAAGGTCGACCTGAAGTGCTTTGACGAGCAGCACTATCACCAGCTTGGCGGTCGCCTGGGGCCGATCCTGGAAACCATTCGCGGCCTCCACGCGATGGGCTTCTGGGTAGAGGTGGTGACGCTGGTGATCAAGGACTTCAACGATTCCGATGTGGAACTGCGCAGCATGGCGGAGTTTCTGGCCGGCGTGTCGGCAGACATTCCCTGGCACGTGACTGCCTTCCACAAGGATTACAGGATGACCGATCCGGACGACACCGGCCCGGAGACGCTGGTGCGGGCGGCGCGAATCGGCAAAGAGGCCGGTCTGCGCTACGTCTATGCCGGCAACCTGCCCGGCCGCGTCGGCGATCTGGAGAACACGCGCTGTCCAGGCTGCCAGGATCTGCTGGTCGAGCGTTACGCTTACCGTATCACCAACTACCGCTTGACTGCGGACGGCCACTGTCCGAAGTGCGGCGATGCTATTCCAGGGCGTTGGGATCGGGCCTTTCGTGGACAGATTTCAGCCTCGCCCTTTATTCCCCGGTCCCGCTAACGTGGTTCTGCGTCTCGCACCCAAACAAGTTAAAGCAGGCCAGCTCGCAGCCCCGCACTTCACACTCCAACTTGAGGCAGGGCGGCCGGCCGCTTCCTCCCACCATCTGCGCAGCGAAGTTTTAACACAACATTTATGCGATCGTAGCGTCTGTTTAACGTAAAGAGGTTGCATGCCTTCGGTGAAATGCAGCCTCGCCCAACCAGCGGGCTGCTGACCGATCGCGCCTCCAACATCAGGAGGTGAAAGATGAAGCGAGTCTATGTCCATTGGAAGTGCTGCTGCCTGTCTATGGGCTGTGTACTGAGTATGACCGCTGCGCTAGTGAGCGGCAGTCTTTGTTTTGGCCAGTCTCTGCCCCCCTCAACCGCCATTCCCGTCCAGTTCACGCAGACAATTCAGGCCGGCAAGGTTGCGCCGGGCACACGGATCACCGCAAGGGTCACGCAGACGGTCATGGAGCTTCTTCCCAAAGGGACCGTGTTGGAGGGCCGCGTCACCGGTTCGCGCGCCTTTGTCTTCAACCCCGCGCCGCACGCGGTACAGGAGCCTTCGTATC
>JAJZNH010001018.1 GCA_021811745.1 Acidobacteriota bacterium | reverse complement strand
AGAAAATTCAGGGTGGAGGATCCCCACGGAAGTCGTGGGGCGGGATGCTCCACCCTGATGCTTTTGCGAGGATACTTCAGATTTCGACGCCGTGCGCCGTTCGATTAATGGGACGCAACGAGGTGATGCGCAATAGCAAAGAGCGCCAGCTCAAGGCGGGTGGAGACGCCCGTCTTGTCGAAGATGTTGGAGAGGTGGCGTTTGACCGTCTCCTCGCTCAGGCTAAACTGCTTGGCAATGTCGCGGTTGCTGCATCCTTCCACGATGCAGCCCACTACTTCCAGTTCCCGGGGAGTGAGGCCGTAGGTCTTGCGCTGGGGCGGAACTGCCTGTTGCATCAGATCGCGCAGCGCGGAGACCAGCGTGACCACGCGCTTGCCGCCGATCCAATAATCGCCTGCGTGAACCGTGCGGATAGCGGTCTGCAGGTGATTGGCGAGGGCATCTTTGAGGACGATACCACGCGCGCCGATCTGCAACGCTTCGATGATCTGCTGCGTGGTGATCGTCGAGGTGAGGAGCAGAATCTTCACCCTGGTGGCAGTGGTCAGGATGTCGCGCATGGCGTCGATGCCGGGCTTGCGCGGCATCTGCACGTCGAGCAGCAGCACATCAGGCTCAAGATCGAGGGTCTGGCTGATGGCTTCATCGCCGTCGGCAGCCTCGCCCACTACTTCAAAGCCTTCATCTTCAGTGAGCATATTGCGCACACCGATGCAAACCACCGGATGGTCATCCGCCAGCACAATACGGATCGGTCGTTCCATCAATTCCCTCATCTCCAAACGCCTGCCTTGGATCCGGTCTTGTTGGCCTCGCCTTATACAGACAAGAATTCCGCTTTCAGCATATCCTCAAGATCTCGGATGGCGGCGCGCAAATCGCGGATCAATGCAGAATAGCTACCAAATTGGTTACCTTTGGAATGTGCCGGAACCGCCTCGATCAAGGCACCAATGCGAGCGGCCCGGAGCGCCCCCGTCATACCGCAGGCGCCCTTGATGGCGTGACCAATGCGGCGGACTTCGGCCAAGTCGCCCTGGGCAATGGCCGCTTCGAGCGCCGCAATCCGCTTATCCAGGTCGGCGACCATAGCGGCATAAACCTGGCGTACGGCGGCCTCGGACATCATGCTGCGGAACTGACTCAGGGTGGCCGCGTTAACCACCGGTTCATCAGAACCCGGTGCGGCTGCGGCGACAGGCGCTGCCCGTGTTTTCCTCTTCTCAATGAGTTTCTGCACGGCGCCGGCGCCAAACGGCTTCAGGAGGAATCCGTCCGCGGCCGCAACAATGCTGTCCCGAGCCGGGAGCGGGGTAGCGCTGATGACAATGATCGCAGCCCGGCTCCGCGTGCGAAGCTCCGCAATCAGGCTCGCTCCGCTGAGGCCGGGCATCTGCACATCCATCAGGATTACGCTGGGCACGCACTCTCCCGACGCCAGCAACTCCAGCGCTGTCTCAGCTTGATCCGCGGCGTGGACGTCATATCCACCCAAGGTAAGCATTGTGGCCACAACTTCGCGAGTGACGAGATCATCGTCAATCAAGAGGATCGTAGAGAGAATCTGCCGGGAAAGTGAATCGGGCATAGGTCTAGTGTGCACTGCGGCCGCGGGAGCTGGCGAAAAATCATCTGCGGAAAGCGTCCGATCCGTTCCAGTTCCCGCCACCGCAACCTCAGTTTGTTCCGGAGCCTGACGGGGTGGCAGCCGGCATACCAAAAGCTGACGCCGGCGACAGATCTTTGCCGTTGCCCCGGTCATGCATCGCCATCTGAAACATGTCGGCGCGCTTTTGCCACAGCTGAATGGCCAGGTCGTAGCGGACAGTGACGTTGTTGAGCCAGTACGGCCGGTTTTCAGCAAGCCAGACCTGGCTGTACTCCCCCTTCAGAGCCGAATAGCCATCGCGCAGATCCTGGCAGCGGCCGTTAGTGCTGCTGATCTCGCCCAGCATGTCGCGGGTCTCCTTTGCATCCTGCTTGTCGTGCTGGTGGGCGAGCGCGTAGGCGTAGGCATCGACGATCTCCTGGGCCAGCTCAAACTTCATCCCGATGAAATCAAGGCGGCGAGCGCCCAAATCCATCGCGGTGATGGCATCGGTCTCTCTCAGGTCGGGGTTGCTCTGGCGCGCCTGGGCCAGCAGCACGATGGCCTGCTCGGCATGAACGCGCAGTTGCTGTGCCACGGGCAGCAGCCGGGCAGATACGTCCTGCCCCTGCGGGCTCCACGGATCGAGCCAGAAGAGGGAGTCGCTGTTCATCTCCGGCTTGGCTTCAGAGAGGGCTTCCTGGGCGGCCATCAACTCCTTTTCGGCGGAGTTGACCTTGCCGCTGGCGTCACCGTGGAAGAGCTGGCCGTACTCATCCTGATAATCGGCAATGGAACTCTCGCCCGGCTGCCAGGCTGCCACCGCGCCGAAGAGCACGCCGTACCAGTCCTGGTTGAACAGGCCTTCGCCATCGTCGTTCCACACGGTCGTAAGAGCGCCGGTCGATCCCAGCCGCTGCCCGTCGCGAATGAAGCCCTGAATGTTCCAGAGGGCGGTTTTGGCGACTGGAAAGACCTCGCTCCAGTTGGCGTCGCCGGGGGCCACCCAGGTTTCCATGCCATTCTTGGCGAAGGGCTCAATCATCTTGTCGAAGCCGCTCTTGTCCCAGTAATTCCACGGCACGGCGATCATGTCCTTGGGCAGGCTGGCGATGGCGGCTGGATCCTGCCCCCCAATGTCGCCCCAGAAGAGCAGGCGGCGGTGCAGAGGCGCCAGAGCATCGTGAATCTGCTTGAGAAATGCGACGTAAACCGGGCCGTAGCCCTGCTCCTGCACCTGCTCATGCGTACGGCCAAGACCCAGATCCCAGGTTTCATCCGCGCCGATATGAATAAAGGGCGAAGGAAACTCCTGCGCGATCTGCGTAAACCAGTCCTTGATGAGGGGCAGCGTGCCCGGCTGGCCGGGCGCAAGAACGTAACCGTGCGGGGTTTCGGCTACGTCCTGATAGATGTCGTATTTGAGTACCTGATGAAGATGGCCGAAGGCCTCCTGCTCCGGCACGATGGTGACGTGATACTGGCGCGCATAAGCGACGAGTTCCTTGGCCTGATCCGGAGTAAGCGCGCTGCCCGGCGGCGCGCCCAGGGGCTGATTGGGATAGAGCAGGGTGTGCTCGAAGTACGGCGAGTAAATGTTCACCTTGAAGGATGCCAGTATACGAATCTGGCGCTTTTGAAATGCGAGCGTGGGGAATGGGCCGCGGGAAAGATCGTCCTGGACGCCGCGATAGCGCATCGCCGGCCAGTCGCGCACCGTGCCGGTGGGCAGCAGGCGATCGGCCCCTGGAAGCGGCAGCAACTGCTTGAAGGTCTGCGCGCCGTAGAAAATGCCCGCGCCGGAAGCGCCCACGATATACGCTTCGTGCGGCTCAATCACCAGCACATAGCCTTCGGATTGCATTGGATCATCGAAGGTCAGGCTGTGTCGGGCGAGGAGCGACTTGGCCTCAGCCGAGCTGGTTCGCAGCAGCACCACGCGATACAGCCCGGCTTCGCGGCTTCGCTCCGGAGCAATCTGCTTGATCGCCTCCTCCAGATCGTGTGCGGCGAATTCGTCTTCCGGATTGCGTGCCGGAACGCTGACGATGATGTGCGCGGGCAGGTCGGCGGCGCCTTCGAAATGCGCCTCGCGGGGCGCGGGCAGAAGGGGAGGGTGCGTTTGCGCAAAAGCCAGTGCGGAGAACGCAACGAGCAGTGCGATCAATCCCCATGCGGGACCAACCAGGGCAGACCGTTTCCGAGCCGGAAAAAGAGGTAACATAGGCTGCTTTCTGCTCATAAAACGAGCATTTGATTCAGTGCGAACATTGTAGACTAGTCGCGCACGCTGCTACCTTGTCAGAAAGCGCTATTCCTCTGTTGGGCAGCGCGCTTCTCACATTGCCATTCGCTACCGGATGCGCGAAAGGGACTCACCACCATGACAATGACCGCAAGCGGCTCCACGAATATGCCCGCCGTGGCTAGCGCGGTTGCCAACCGCCGCTACAGCATCTTCCTGCTTCTGGTGGCGGGTCTGGGTGGACTGCTGTATGGAATCGATGTCGGCATCATCGGCGGCGCCCTGCCCTACCTGGAAGCGACTTCGCGCCTGACGGCCGCGCAGCTCTCCGTCATTGTCGCGGCGGTGCTGCTGGGCAGCGTCTTCTCTACGCTGTTTTCAGGCGCGCTCGCCGACTGGATGGGCCGCAAGCCACTGATGATCCTGAGCGGGATCACGTTTGTACTCAGCATCCCCATCATCGCGCTCTCGCATGGATATGGGCCGCTGTTCTTCGGGAGGCTCTTGCAGGGCGTCAGCGGAGGCCTGGTCGGAGTGGTAGTCCCGCTCTACCTGGCCGAGTGCCTGGCAGCTTCAAACCGCGGCAAGGGCACTGGCGTCTTTCAATGGCTGCTGACCCTGGGCGTGGTGACTGCGGCACTGGTGGGAATCTACTATAGCTATCGCGTGGATGCGGTGTCTAAAACCGCAAGCGCGGCCGCTCTGTTCGCATTCAAGGACCAGGCATGGCGGCGCATCTTCTGGGTTTCACTGCCGCCCGGCGTGCTCTTTGTGGTGGGCAGCTTTTTCGTCTCCGAGTCGCCGCGATGGCTCTTCCGCAGAGGAAAAAAGCAGAAAGCCTATCAGGCGCTGCTTCGCTCGCGGAGTCAGCGGCAGGCTGAGATCGAGATTGAGGAGATGGAGGCGACGGCGCGCACCGCACAGGAAAACGGCTTGCCGGAAAAACAGGCGGGTCAGAAGATCAAGGATTCTTTGCTGCGCCGCAAGTACGTGATTCCCTTTTTGCTGGCCTGCGTAATCCTCTTCTGCAATCAGACCACGGGCATCAATTCGCTGATCGGCTACAACACCAACATCCTGCTGCAGGGCGGACTTTCGGACCTCTATGCGCATTGGGGCTACGTCATCTTCACTGCCGTGAATTTTCTGATAACCATCGTGGGCATGATGTTCGTAGACCGCAAGGGACGCAAGTTTCTGTTGATGCTGGGCACCGGCGGAATCGTCGCCGCCATGATCAGCGTGGGAGTTCTGTTCCTGAAGACAGAAAGATACAACGTGGATTGCCGCGGCGCAATTCAAGCTCTGGTGACTCCGAACCAGGAGTTGACGCTGCGCTTCGACCCGGCCGAAGCGGAAAAGCTGCTTGCCGAGCAGGGCTACAACGGCAGCGATATCAGGAGCGGCCGGGCTTCGCTGGCCATTATTTACTCTTATGGAGACTTCACAGCCGCCACCAATTACGTGCGCTCCGACGATCACGGGGCAGCCCCCATCCAGATCACGCGCGCAAGTTGCGTGCCTTCGAACAAGGTTGAGGCATTCTTCAAAAACCCCTTCGCCAGCCTGAGCACCGCGCAGACTGCGCCGCTGCGTATCGAGAAGGCGATGATCGGCCGGGTTCCGAATGCCGCCCATGGCTGGCTGGTTGCCCTGGGGCTTTACTGCTTCATGGCGTTTTACGCGCTCGGCCCCGGCGTGGTGGTGTGGCTGGCGCTCTCTGAGCTGATGCCTACCCGCATCCGCTCCAACGGCATGAGCATCGCGCTGGTCATCAACCAGATGGCTTCGACCACGCTGGCGGCGATCTTCCTGCCGTTCGTCAGCAAGTACGGCTACTCGTCCATCTTTTTCCTTTTCGGCGGCTTCACGGTGGTGTACTTCCTGGTGGCAGTCTTCTTCCTGCCGGAAACGAAGGGCAAAACGCTGGAAGAGATTGAGGCGTATTTTGAGGGATCCGCGGCGATCTGAGAGTGGCTGGCGGCTTCGCTCCGGAATGGGCTTCCGGGGACCTCCGCAATACAAGGACCCGGAAACGTGAAGACCAGGAGCGCAGCGGAGGCCGGCTATCCCGTTCAAATGCAGTGGCAAACGGCGTGGAAGCGCTGGCCGCCTTGACAACGCCGTACAGAATCTTCCATGATAAGCTCCTTGGTGCTGAACGGTTTCATCCGCACCACTCAATCTCCTGCAAGTGATCAGCGACTGCACGGTTCCGCTGCAAACGCAAGATCAGCGGCTCTCACCGAGAGCCCCTCCGTTCAGGAGAACTGTCATGAAGAGTGCGCTGCTCGCCTTTTTTTGCCTGTTCCTCGCCGCGCCGATCCCGGCTATTGCCATGGAGCAGCTCATCCCTGCCGGCTCTCTCATTCAGTGCACAATCTCAGAGCCGAAGCTTTCTTCAAAGACTGTCGCCGTCGGCGATCCGATTCTATGCTCAGCCCGTTACACCGCGCCTTACGGTGACTACAATCTTCCCTTCGACAGTTTTCTGGAGGGCCGGTTTAAGGCCTACAAGGATCCTGGGCATCTTGTCGGCAAGGGCTGGATGGAGTTGAAGTTCGACCGGATGGTGATCGAGCCCGATACCGTGATCCCAATGAATGCAAAGGTTGTGGATGTGCCGGGCTATAACATCGATCGCGACGGGCGGATTCTCGGCAAAGGCCATGCGGTAAGAGATACGGTCGCGTGGATGATACCGATTCTCTGGCCGATCGACCTGCTCAATCTGCCACGGCGAGGCCCCCGTCCCACTTTGAAAGAAGAGACGCGTCTCACGCTCAAGGTGATGGATGATATGCAGATTCCTATCACAGAGCAGCCGGAGCGGGATCCTTCCGGACTCATCCAGCGCAGCCCCAGTTCCTATACGTCTCCACCGTCAGAGACGACACCAAATGCTTCGGCTCCCCTCTATTACCCCATGGCGGCTGGGCAGGCTCCAGAATACTGGCGATCCGCGCCTCCTCCGGCATACGCTTCGCGATGGGAAACTTCCCCCGCTCCCGGCGCGCAAAAGCGCTCGCCATATCCAGGCGAAGGCGACCGGTATCCTCTCACGCTTGTCTTCAATGACGGCCGTCGCCCCGAGCGCGTGTATAACTACATGCTGACTCCTAGCGCAGTCTATGTGCTGGACGGATATCGCCGTGTCATTCCTTTCAGCGAACTGAACCTGGGTGCGACTCAAGCAGCGAATCGCGAGGCAGGCGTTCGCTTTCTCGCTCCCGGCGGAGCTTCGCAAGAACCGTCAGCCGTAGCGGCTCGGTGGTCGCCTTAAAGATGGCCACGCTGACGCCAAATGGGGTTGCTGCCGTCTGAACACGCCCCTTTGCACAGTCAGTCACTCCTCATGGCACGCCGGGGGATGGCGAAGCTATGATTGACTTTGACCGATCCGACCCCCATGAAAATCGCCAAGCTTGAGCCCTTCATTCTGCATGCGCCGGTTACGCGCCAAGGAATCGCTGACAGCACGCACCGCCTGACCCACTGGGGCGCGCCGGGCGTGGCCATCCATGCCGACAACGGCCTGGTGGGCTATGGATTCCCCGGCACGCACGCGCATCTGCCCACGGACCGTCTCATCGTGGATTGCATCCTGCACAGCTTTGGTCCATTGCTCATCGGCGAGGATCCGCGTGAAGTGCTGGCCCTTTGGGAAAGGCTGTATAAGCAGGCCGAGATCTACTGGGTAGGACGCGCCGGCATCACCCACCTGGCGCTGGGCGCGATCGACATTGCGCTGTGGGATTTGAAGGCCAAGGAAGCGGGGCTTCCCCTCTGGAAGCTGCTTGGCGGCTCGGCGGCCAAGAACGTGGAGGCGTACAACACCGACGGCGGATGGCTGAACTGGCCGCTCGAAACCGTTGTCTCCGATTGCAGGAGGCTGGTCGAAGAGGAGGGCTATCGCGCGGTGAAGCTCAAGGTTGGTGGCGCAAATCCGGGCGAGGATCTGCACCGCGTGGAAGCTGTACGCAAGGCGCTGGGGCCGGAAATTCGCATCATGACCGACGCCAACGGCCGCTGGAGCCTGCCCCAGGCCATCCAGACCGCCGGCAGGCTGGTGGACTTCGATATCACCTGGATCGAGGAACCGATTTTTTTCGACGATGTGGAAGGCCATCGCCGGCTGGCCGAGACAATTCGAACACCGATTGCGCTGGGCGAGCAGTTGTACATGGCCACACAGTTCCGTGACTTCATGCACGCCGGCGCCGTTCATTATGTACAGCCAGACGTGACGCGCCTGGCGGGAATCACCGAGTTCTGGCGAGTAGCTGATATGGCTCACTGCTACAGCCTGCCCGTCGCGCCCCACGTCGGCGACATGTGCCAGGTCCATCAGCATCTTTGCTTTGCCCATCCCGCCTGTTCACTGCTCGAGTACATCCCCTGGCTGCGCGACTGGATGGAAAACCCGGCCAGGATTGAAGCCGGCTTTTACGTAGCTCCCGATGCTCCGGGCGCGGGAACGACTCCAATCGCCAAGGCGCTGCGCGAGATCAACAAGGCATGAAGCGGACGCGTTGATTCAACTTGGGGATCTTTCGGCGCAGATTTCCCGATCACCGCTTGGGGTGACAGGAGTCACAGACCGCGAGTGCATTTAGCGCTTTCCTGAACTTGCATTCGATGCGATACGAATGCTCGAAGGTGAACCCTTGGCCCTTTCAGGCCAAAACCCGCTGGGGTTCGTGTGGCAGCGGGCGCTTCCCGTTGTTCATTCATCCAAGTGTATCTTCCTGAGCAAGTGGAGAAATGCCCTGCCGCGGGTATGTTTCGGCCCGCGCGGTTACTCGTTCGCGTCTGCCCGCACTGACGCCGTGCC
>JAJZNH010000425.1 GCA_021811745.1 Acidobacteriota bacterium | reverse complement strand
GCTCGATGGCGATGGAGACAGGAGAAGCGCGGCCGCTGTACTCCGCCCTAGGCCCTCGTCCAGGCTCTCGAATCAAGCCCAAAACATGGAACATCGCGTGCTCACGCGGCTGGCCGCGGGCGAGCCAGTGAAGGTTTCCACGCTGCGCACGGCCACCGCGGCTCCATTGCCCGTGCTGGCCGCGCTCGTGCGCAAGAAGTGGATTGCGCGCGAGACGGCGGCGATGGAGCGCGATGCGCGGCGCATGGAGCGGTTCGCGGTACTGCTCCCCGAGACGCGGTTGCCGAAGCTGACCGAGAAGCAGCAGGCGGTCCTGGCGGAACTGGCGGCCTGCGGCGGGGAAATACCGCTCACGGAGCTGCGGCGGCGCGATCTGCCTTCGTCCACGCTGCGAACGCTGGTGCGGCGCGGGCTGGTGCGCATCGACGAACGGCCGGCCGTCTTTCACCTTGGCGGCCTAACGCCCCCGGCTGCGCCATTCCGCCTGAACGCTGCGCAAGAGGATGCGCTCGCCACCATTGTGGGAGCGTTAGGGGCTTTCCATTCCCTTTTGTTGTTTGGAGTCACGGGCTCGGGAAAGACCGCCGTCTATTTGGCGGCCATGCAGCAGGCGCTGGACCGCGGGCTGTCGTCGATCCTTCTGGTTCCCGAGATCGGCCTCACGCCGCAGATGGCGGGATTGCTGGATCAGGCCTTCGGGCAGCGCGTGGCGCTGCTGCACTCAGCGCTCACGCCCGAGGAGCGCAGCGAGCAGTGGCGGCGCATCCGCAGCGGGGAGGCTCCGATTGTGGTCGGCACGCGGTCGGCGATCTTTGCGCCCGCGTCCAACCTCGGCCTCATTCTGGTCGACGAGGAGCACGATCAGAGCTACAAGCAGGAGGAGACGCCGCGTTACAACGCGCGCGATGTAGCCGTGATGCGCGCCAAGCTCGCAGGGGCGGCCGTAGTGCTGGGGTCGGCCACGCCGTCGCTCGAAAGTTGGCAGAACGCGGGCGCAGGTAAGTATGCCCGCATTGAGCTGCGCGAACGCGTGATGCACCGGCCGCTGCCCGAAGTAGAGCTCGTGGATATGCGCCGCGAGTTTCAGGAGGCCGGGCAGGAGCAGCTCTTTTCGCGGTCGCTTGTGGAGCAAACCAAGGCGGCGCTCGATCGCGGCGAGCAGGCCCTGATCCTGCTCAACCGGCGGGGCTATTCTTTCGCGGTGATCTGCCGGGCCTGCGGAGAAAAGCTCGAGTGCCAGAACTGCGCCATCGCGCTCACCCACCACAAAGCCGTGGAGGGCGCCGAGATTGCGCCCGAGGGCCAGCGGCTGGAGTGCCACTATTGCGGCTACCGGCGTACTGTCCCGGCGCGCTGCCCCAAGTGCGACAGCGAGCACCTGTACTACCTCGGCGCCGGCTCGCAGCAGGGCGAGGAGCGGCTGGCGGAGATCTTTCCTGGCGCGCGCATCGGGCGCATGGATCGCGATACAGTGCGCGGGCGGCACGATCTGGAACGTCTGCTTGCGCGCCTCCACTCGGGCGAGATCAACCTGCTCGTGGGCACGCAGATGATCGCCAAGGGCCACGACATTCACGGCGTCACGCTGGTGGGCGTGGTGGGCTGCGATCACGCGCTCTCCCTGCCCGATTTCCGCGCCGCCGAGCGAGTCTTCCAACTCATGACTCAAGTGAGCGGGCGCGCCGGCCGCGGCGCACTGCGCGGACGGGTCGTGGTGCAAACGTATTACCCCGGCCACTACGCCATTCTGGCCGCGACCGCGCACGATTACGCGGCCTTCGCCGAGCGCGAGCTCAAGTACCGGCGCTGGATGCACTATCCGCCCTTCGGCACGCTGGCCAACGTGCTGGTGCAGTCCGAAAAGTTGGAAGAGGCGGCGGGCTGGTCGGCGGTCTTAGGCAAATACTTCGTTCAGCACCAGAATGCCGGCGCCGTGCGCGTGCTGGGGCCGTGCACGGCGCCCATTGCGCGCATCAAGGGCGTGTACCGGTTTCATTTGATTTTGAAGGCGGCGTCGCGCAAGGCGCTCAACGCGGCGCTCAAGGGAATGCTGGACCATGCCGGCCAGGCGGGCGTGCCGCGGCGCAATCTGATTGTAGATGTGGACGCACTCCGGCTGATGTGAGGAAAGCAGTCAGTCAGCAAATCGCCGAGTGGACGCGCATTGCAGGAGATCTAGTGTTGACTCCCCTCACACTCAGAACAACGCAGTCATTTTGAAGGTGTGGCCTGTAGGGTGCGCTCGTGCAAAGCGCGCACCCATCGAGGTAAAGTCAATCTACATCTTATGATGCTTCTTGTGCTTCTTCGTCTTATGCTTCTTTCCCATATGGCTCGTGACCCCAAATTGTGGAGTTATCGCCGTGTATTGGGGCGTCACCGCAAATGCGCCAGTGGCTGCGAGCGCCAGGAACGAAAGGAGTGCTACCTTCTTCATTGTCACCTCAGGAAGGCGCCGGCCATTGGATTAGCGGTAGGGCTGCACGACCGGCGCGTAGATCGTTTGACGCTCAAACTCAAAATGAGTGAGCAGACTTTGCTCAATTCGCAATGATATTTTCTTCTGGCGAAAACTGCCCTAGTGCAAGAAATAGAACAGCGAGCCGTTGTAAAAGGGCGTGGGCGTGAAGGTGAGCAGGAGAATGACCAGCCCCACGAGGCCCAGCACCGCCCGGCCGCGGGACAATTCGGAATCGAGCGGAACTTTGGGGTGGCGCATGGCCGGAAGCAACAGAAGAGCCCCCCATAAAAACCAGCCCACCCAATAAACCACGCCGGCCAGAAACAGCGCGAAAGGCAGTCCGCGGGTGAAGATCTCGTGCAGGCGAGGGGAGATGGCGTAGAGAATATGTCCGCCGTCGAGCTGGCCGCCGGGAAGGAGGTTCAGCGAGGTGATGAACAGGCCGATCCAGCCCGCTACCAGAACCGGATGCGGTGTGCTCTGGTGGAAAGACGGAATCGCCGGATTCCAGCGCAGGAGCAGGGCGTGCACCATGCGGAGCGTGAGCGGCTCGCCGCCAAAGCGGACGATGCCGGGGGGCGCCTTGGGCGGAGCGAATGCGCTCAGCGAGAAGCCCACCGCCACGGCCGCCATTGAGGCAATATAGCCGGCTAGGGGACCGTAGATCCCCACGTCCATGAGCGCGTCGCGTGTGGGGATGCGGGAGCGGATCTGAATCACCGCGCCGACCGTGCCGCTCAGCGTGGGCGCGGGCAAAACCCAGGGCAGCGTGGCTCGGATGCGGTGGACGCAGCAGGCAATGTAGTGGCCGAACTCGTGAATCAGCAGAATGCCCAGCAGGGTAAGCGAGAAGGCGAAGCCGGAGACGAAGAGATGAGGGTGGCGCCAAAGCCAGCCCCAGGGCCACAGGTCGGAGTCGTGCGCTACCGGCGGCAGGCCTTCGATGAAGTTCTGCATGAAGCGGGCGCCGTCAGCGGTGGTGGTCGCTACGCTGGCGGTGAACAGTACTGCCGGCAGCCCATACTTGCGAAAGACTGGAGGCAACGGATTACTCGTTTCTCGACCTCCCTGCGCTGGCCCAGGCCTCGCAGGGGAGCGCGCACATACCTCAACCGTTCTGACGGACCGCACCGGCCATCTGCGCTTTCCACCCCGTGCGGAACCCGCTGCAATCATCGTCCAGCTCCTGTAGGAGCAAGCTCCAATTGCTGCCTGGCTCTTTCCTCAAGTAAAAGCCACACTGCACGGCGCTGAACAGGCCGCATACAGACTGGAAGGCCGCTCTAGGATTGAGAGGCACTGCCCGTGGCCAGTGTGTGCAGCTCCTTGCCCGGCTTGAAGCGCACGGCCTTGCCGGGAGCGATACTGACCTCAGTTCCGGTGCGGGGATTGCGGCCGATGCCGGTTTTGCGGGCGCGGACACTGAAGACGCCAAACCCGCGCAGCTCGATGCGCTCGCCGGCGGCCAGGGCCTCCTTGAGACCCTCGAAGACCGTATCCACTGCGGCCTCGGCCTTGGTGCGCGGCAAGCCGGTGCGTTCGACCACGTGATGAACGATGTCCTGTTTGATCAATGGAGTATCCTCAGGGGCGCGAATGGTATGGAACGTACTACGCCCTTCTGGGGTCATAGTACAGATTTTGCTGCGATTAGGAAACTACCCCGAGAGCGGCATGGTGAGAAATTTGCCCTACTGGGCGCGCTTCCAGCCCCAGGAAGGGCTCCAACCGCGCACCGCAGTGGCGGATTTGTCAATCGCATTAGCGTTGCGTAAGATGAATCTTCGAGTCGGAGCCGCGCGCGGCTCTTTCCCTTGAGACGCCCTTTATCTACCGCAGCAGCACAAGAGGAGACGCATGGCAATTCAAAGCGACCGGTGGATCCGGGAACAGGCCCTCAAGCATCGCATGATCGAGCCCTTCAGCGAAAAGCAGGTGGCCGCGGGAGTGATCTCGTATGGCCTTTCCTCCTACGGATACGACCTTAGAGTCTCCGACGAGTTTAAAATCTTTACCAATGTGAACAGCGCCATCATCGATCCGAAGGCCTTCGACGAGCGGTCCTTCGTCTCGGTGCAGGCAAAATCGGTGATTATTCCACCAAATTCCTTTGCATTGGCGCGTTCGGTTGAATATTTTCGTATTCCCAGAGATGTCCTGACGATCTGCGTTGGCAAGTCTACGTATGCGCGTTGCGGAATCATCGTGAACGTTACGCCCTTTGAGCCGGAGTGGGAGGGTTTTGTGACCCTCGAGATCTCCAATACCACGCCCTTGCCGGCCAAAATCTATGCTGACGAAGGACTGTGCCAGATTCTGTTCTTCCGCTCCGACGAGGCCTGCGAGATCAGCTATGCGGATCGCAAGGGCAAGTATCAGAAGCAGCAGGGAATTGTGCTTCCCAAACTCTAAGGAGCCCCAGGCGGGCGATCCCGGTGCGCAGGTAGGTTACCCTTGTTGTTTCCTTGGCGCCAGCAGAACGCTGCTTGCGCCGTATTGCCGACGGTTGTCTTTAGCGCTACGGGAGAGGCGCAATGTCCGCGAGCAGAATCGCCGAGCCTATTCGCATCGGATTGGTTGCGGACGAGCCCATTCGTCTGGCGGGGCTCAGCAGCATCTTTGACCAGCCGGCTCAGAAGGGCCAGCCGCGCCTCCTTCCAGTCAGTGGCGCCACCCAGGAACTGTTGGCCACCGGCGACCTCGAATACCTGGTCATCGATCTCCATGCCTCCTCCGGTATGGAAACCCTGGAGACCGTTCGCCGCGTCCGCCCGGATATTCGCCTCATCGTCATTGGGCCGGAGGGCGAGGACGAGCTGGTGATGAACGCAATCGTCGCTGGCGCCCGTGCCTATCTGGATTTGACCGCGGGCCCGGAGATGGTCCGCAAAGCCATCGAAGTCGTCACCTCCGGATCCATCTGGGCGCCGCGCCGCCTCCTTTCCCAGCTCATCGACAGGCTCCTGAAGTTCCCCGCCAGCAACGCCCTCACCGCCTCAGGCCGGCGGCTCACCGCCCGTGAGCGGCAGGTTTTGGAGCTGATCCTGACCGCTCGCTCGAATCGTGAAATCGCCGCCGAGTTGGGCATCGAGGAGCGCACCGTGAAGGCCTACGTCGGACGGCTGATGCGCAAGACCGGCGCCGATAACCGCATCAAACTCTCGATGTTTGCGCTCAGCCTCTCGCGGCTCTCTTCGAGCAGCCAGACCCAGAGCCCCAATGCGGATACCTAATCTCGCCCTATCTCATTACTAATTGGTACAACATTCGGTTACTAAGAGGCACTGCCCTTAAGTACTCTTGTGTGAGTCGGCCGCTTTCCACAATCCTCTTAACAGAAACAACGCAGATCTGGGGAAGGAGTTCCTAGGCGCAATCTCCGGATGGTGCCTAAGAACTCCTCTTTTTTCCTCGGCCTGCGGCCCCTTCAAGTTCCGGACTCCGGCAACAAAGCCCCTCTTGAATTCTCTCCCTCAGCCCTCCCTAACCGCGGTCGGCGCATCTCACCCCTCAAGGTGAGGAGTGGGCCGCGTTTGCCCCCTTCGCCGTGGCCTGTGTGCGATGGCCTTACCCCCGCTGCGGATTGGGCGGGCACATTTGGGATCTGCGGCCAGCGTGCCGCAACCGGCCACTGCGTCTCAAGCTAAGTTGCGGCTCGGCCAGGGCTCCCAGGATTGGAGAATGGCTCCCGATACGATAGGCTGTTTCAGGTAGATGATAAAGCGCAACCGCGATTTCTCGTGAAGCGGCCGGATACCGTATTTCCCCAACCCCTCAAAGAACGCCCGCGCCGCATGCGGCCGCGGAGCGGAAAGGACACGGACAATGAAGAAGACTCTGGCTTTAATCTGCTGTTTGATGCTTACTTGTGCGGGCACGGCCTTTGCAGCGCCTTCACGCCAGGACCTGCAAAAGCGCGTTGACTCGGCCAAAACCGTTCTCGATGAGATCCTGTCGACGCCGGACCGCACGATCCCCACGAATATTCTGGCTTCGGCCACCTGCGTCGGCGTTGTTCCCGCGCTCCTCAAGGGAGGCTTCATCATTGCAGCGCAACACGGCGAGGGTGTGGTCACCTGCCGGACCGGCCACGGTTGGAGTGGCCCGGTCTTCTTCGGCATGACCGGCGGTTCCTTCGGATTCCTGATCGGCGGTCAATCCACTGCGCTGGTTCTGGTTGCCGTCAATCAACGCGGTTTCCAAGATCTGCTGAAGAGCAAGTTCAAGCTGGGAGTGGGCGCGTCGGTTGCGGCCGGACCGGTGGGCCGCGCCGGCCAGGCGGCAACTGACTGGAAGATGAACGCTGAACTCCTGAGCTATTCGCGCAGCAAGGGAATCTTCGCCGGCGTCGACCTGAGCGGCACCAGCGTAACCCAGGATCCCCAGGATACCGATGTTTATTACGGTGCACACCACAGCTTTGAGAGCATTCTCAATGGTCAGGTGGCTGTGCCGCCGGGCGCAGTGACGTTCGTGCGCGACGTGGCCCATCACTTTGCGGCCGCCAAGCGCTAGAGTGTTCTCGCCGCGCGTATCGCCATCGCAACATCATGCAAGGGGGCCTTTCTTAAGGAATAGCCCCCTTGCATGCATGGTTTCTGCAAAGAGCAAAATCGGAAACGCTGTAGTCCGTCTCGAATAACTGTAGGTCCGGCGAACGGTAAGCCAGCATACGGGGCGGTGGGGCAAACGCCGCCCCGCCCCGTTTGTCTCTCGTCTCTCCCTCCCCTCAAAGTGCTGGTTCCCGCGGGCTACACTGGGTCTTGACTTCAACCATGCGGGAGAAGCTTGAGTATTGCCTTGTGGTAGCCGTGGCGCGCTGCCTTGGCCTCATGCCGCGCAGGCTGGCGCGGTTGTGGTCCTGCATTCTCGCCTTTAAGGTCTATTGGATCTTTGGGCGGCTGCGGCGCGTCGGGTTGCGCAACCTCGCCATGGCGCTGCCCGAACTCTCTCTGAGCGCCAGAAAGAAAATTCTGCGTCGCGTCTTCCTGCATCTGGGTTGGCACCTCGTCGAATTTTGCCGCATGAGCCGCTACACACCGGAGAACACCCGTGCATGGCTGCGGACTGAGGGCTTGGAGCATTTTCTCGCCGCCCAGGCGCGCGGCAAGGGAGTGCTGGTCATCACCGGCCATCTCGGCGCTTGGGAGCTTTCCAGCTTCTATCACTCCCTCATGGGCCATCCCATGGGGATGGTGATTCGCCGCCTCGACAATCGCCCTCTCGACGCTTATGTGAACGCCATCCGCTGCCTGCATGGCAACCGCGTACTCCACAAAGATGACTTCGGGCGCGGCCTGCTTACCGCCATGCGTGCCGGCGGAACGGTGGGCATCCTCATGGACACCAATATGACCCCCCCGCAGGGGACCTTCGTGAAGTTCTTCGGCATCGACGCCTGCACGGCTACCGGCTTGGCTCACGTCGCGCGCAAAACGGGTGCGGCTGTGCTGCCGGGCTTCATGCTTTGGGATGCGGCGGAGCGCAGATATGTGCTGCGCTTCGGCCCAGAGGTCGAGATCCCGCACACCGATTGCGTGGCCGACGATATCGTGAAGGGCACCGAGCGCTGTACCGAGACCATCGAGGCCTGGATTCGGCGCTATCCTGACCAGTGGCTGTGGATTCACCGCCGCTGGAAGACGCGGCCCGCGGGAGAGCCGGCATTGTATTGAGGCTACACCGGGTAAAGGAGACTCATGACGCTGGCGGAGCTCATAGATAAGCTCGGCGGCAGACTGGCCCAGCAGGGGGCGGCGCAAAGCCTTTCCGCAGTGAGTTCGCTCAAGAAAGCGCACTCTACTTCGCTGGTCTTCGCCGAGGACGAGGCCGCCGCCGCGAAGGCCCTGGACAGCTCCGCTGCGGCCGTGGTCTTGAAGCCCGGAGCGGCGGCATCCTATGCGTCGCATCCCACCGTCGCGGTCATTGAGTCGGAGCAGCCGCGGCTATGGTTCGCGCGCGCCGCCAGGCTGCTCCGTCCAGAGCCGCCTTGCGATGGCGTTCACCCCACCGCGTTCGTTGCCGAAGGCGCGATGCTGCTGGAATCGGTGACCGTGGGCGCCCATGCGGTGATCGGCAAAGGCGCGGTGGTGGGCGAGAGCAGCCGCATCGATGCCGGCGCGGTCATCGGCGATGGCGTGCGCATCGGCAAGCATTGCCACATCTATCCACGCGTGGTCATCTATTCCGGCGCCTCCATCGGCCACCGGGTAGTAGTTCACGCCGGAGCGGTGTTGGGTGCCGACGGCTTTGGCTATGTGCGCGACCCCGAGACCGGAGCCTACACCCAGTTCCCGCAGCAGGGCGTGCTGGTGATTGAGGATGACGTCGAGAT
>JAJZNH010000434.1 GCA_021811745.1 Acidobacteriota bacterium | reverse complement strand
TACCAACTGGAATCAGGTCCGTCTGCGCGCGGACAAAGTCGAGCGCTTCGTCGCGGGCGCGGCTGCCTGCACAACCCGGCACGCTCTCTTCTCCGCACAACGCGGTCAGCGCATCTTCATCCAGAGGCGCCTCAAAGTGAAAGATCTCGGCCTTCGCTGCCGGGACACCGGCCAGAGCCAGCAGGTCGATCTTCTCCAGGCGCAGGTCCATCAGCGGAACTGCAAGCGGCGTCTCCCATCGACGTGCTGCGCGCTCAATCACACGTCCCAGCGCGTGGCCGTCATTCCGGGCCCTCCCCGGTTCGCTCTCTTCATGCAACACAAGGTCTGCGCCGATGGGCATGCGCAGCCCTCGAGCTGCAAGATCCAGATAGAATTGCCGATTCATCGATTCTCAAGGGAAGAACACTTGCAGATTGATCATGCCGCCCACGGCTCACGCCGCGGTAAGCAGGCTCTTCACCAGGCTGACCGCGCCGCTGGCATTTTCGCTGTAGCCGTCCGCGCCGATCTCCCTGGCGTACTGGCTGGTCACGGGCGCGCCGCCGATCAGCACCTTCACCTGCTTCCGCAATCCTGCGCTGACGAGCGCGTCAATCGTGGTCTTCATGGCGGGCATGGTCACCGTCAGCAGTGCCGACATGCATACCACCTGCGGCTTGCGCTCCTCGACCGCGGCCACAAAGTTTTCCGGCGAGACATCGGCGCCCAGATCGATCACTTCAAAGCCGCTGCCCTCGAGCATGGAAGCAACAATGTTCTTGCCGATATCGTGCAGGTCGCCCTTCACGGTGCCGATCACGATCCTCGTTGATAGTTTCTGGCCCGAGGCGATCATCAACGGGCGCAGTAATTCCATGGCACTCTTCATGGCTCGGCCTGCCAGCAACAGTTCGGGAACAAAATACTCTTCTGCCTCAAAGAGGCGGCCCACTTCGTTCATCGCCGGCACCATCGAGTCCGCGATCAACTCCATCGGCTGCGCGCCGGCCGCCAGCGCCACCTCGGTGGCGGCATGAGCCTTCTTGGCATCCCCATTCAAGATGGCGTTGTAAAGTTCGTTGTTCTCTGCCATGTTTCTACACCTCAACTATTTCGAATTCACGAGCACGCACCCTGCATAGACCTGGCAGGGAAAAGCGATTCACGGTATTTCCAGACCATAAAAATCAGCAGGCTGGAGGTTAACTCGGTCACGACGCTATTGCGGAAGAATGGCAGCGCGGCCACGTAACAGCTTCCGAGCCCGCTCACCGTCATCGGATACATCCGCCAGCTTGCCCACACCGCAAAGTTGCTGGCCAGGAAAAACGAAACCGCGGCTCCCAGCGACGCGCCGATGACACGCGGCGCAGAAATCGAGCTGCCGAGCATCGCCGCGCCCAGAAACATCGCCACCAGATACCACGCCCAGGTCAGCGTCTGGTCCCAGGTGAGCGCGTAGCCATAGCTGTGCGTGGTCAGAAAGATATCCACTCCCACCAGCACCGCGAAAGGCATGGCAAACTCCCGCTTTGGCCGCACCGCTCCAAAGAAAAGCAGGCAGGCAAAGATTGGGATGAAGTTATAAGGATGGCTCACCGTCAGGCGCAATGTAGCCACAATCAGAACAAGTAGATACGGGAGCAAGATCGACTTTCCCACTGCAAATCGGTTCACGAAACTTCCTCCTGACCGGCCCGGCATGATGCGCGTCCTTGACCGGCGTGTTGGATGAATCCCCTCCGCCTGGGTGGTTACGCCGTACAAATCTGCCTTTCCGGGATTGAAGGATCACGATAAACGAAACATGCCGCGGCGCGCAAGGACCAGCGGCACGGGCTCATCAAGGCGGATCAGCGTGCCGCGGTGGCCTCTGCGGTCGGCGTCACCCGCAGGTTGTCGAACTGAATGCGGTTCCACTCGGTTCCCAGAGCAATCATGCCGTGCGGGTGTGTCGTGTCCTCGGCAGTTGCCAGCCGTGTGCCGTCCAGCCGCGCCGTGATCCGCGTGCCCTGAAACCGCAACTCCAGATGATGCCATTGGCTACGGTCGATGGTGGCCGTACCGGATGCAAGCGTCGCCGTTGGCTTCTTGTACTGCGTCGACAGCAGCTCCCATGCTCCATCCGGCTTCAGGCGCAGCAGGTAGCCGCTGGGCCCGTGCGCGCGGCCATCGCGAAAGACGTTTGCAGAGTCGATATGTCCCATGACGGTCGCCGCCGCATCGCTGAGAAAATGCACGTCGGCAGCCACAGAGTAATCCCTCCAACCCTCATCGCCGGCCAGGGTGAAAGGATCGGGCAACGGCCCCCAGGGAACAGGAATGGCGGTGATGACCTGTTCGAGGCAGCGGCCGGCCCGCCCCGCACAGGGCCGCACCTCGAAGGCACCGTCCTGATCCGCCAGATACTTCGGTGTGTGCTCCAAAGCCGTCGCCTCAAAGTCATCCGCGTAGGGCAGGGGAAATGGAGTGGCCGGCGGAGGCTGCGCTCTTCCCTTGCCCTGCCCGGTCGTCGTGGTCAGAGAATAGAGCGAATCGGGATCGAAGCTATATGTAAACGCCCCATGTTCCGGCATCACGTCGGCCACATGCTCAAAAGTGCGTGTGCTGTTCGTCTCCCAGATGTGGACCTGGGTGGCGAACAGGCCGCCTGTCAGCCGGAAGGAAACGGTCTGCTGATCCTTCGCGCCGATCGTCTCCAGAATCACGCTCCAGTTTTTCCGGTCGGTCGAGCGGAGCGCGACATACGTTCCCTTCTCCGGAAGATCGCCCGACGCGGAGTCGAGATATTGCCAGCCCGGCTGCGCAAACTGCGTCGTGTGGGCCGTCGCCCAGATCGCTCCCTGCACGTCGTAGTGGCCCGACCAGGGAGTATTGGCGTACATCAGGCCCGAGTTTGGCGCGGCCAGGTTGTCGTAGTAAGAGGTGATCGGGCTCCAGATCTCCGTCGCGGTCAGCGAGCCTTCGAGATAGTTCTCGTTGTAGAGATGCGCCAGAATGCGCCCGCCCTCGGCCCAGTCGCGGCTCACAAATGGCCCACCGCCACCGTTGGGCTGGTCTTCGCTGGACCAAAGCGGCTTGCCGGTCCTGCGCGCCGCATCGGTGGTCGTGATCTTTCCATTCACCCGCGGATAATGCACTCCGATCCCGGCAATGTCGCGGGCCAGCTCCGGGTCTTTCAGAATTTCATCGGCAATCGCCCACTGGCCTTTTCCCTCGCGAGGATATTCATCACAGCAGACGATCTTCGTGGTCAGATGATCCGCCTGCAACTGCCGGTAGAGTTCCTCAATGTAGGTCGTGTCGTAGACCTTCTCGTTCCACACGCCTGCATAGGCGATGTCAAGGCCGTAATCTCGTTTTGCCGTCTCAACAAACTTCGCCATATAAGCGGCCATCTTCGGCGTGTAAAGCGTGCGCTTGCCGGCAACATCGGCGCCTACCCAGCCTGGAGCACCCCACGGCAGAACTTCGAGAATGATGTGCGGATTGCGCCTGTGCGCCTCGGCCATCAACCACCATTCGTAGCCGCGCGTAGAGTTGTGATCCGTGGGCGAGCGCATGAAGCTCGGCTCCGAACCGTCGGTCGAGTTGACGTCGCCGCCCACTTCCACCTTCAGACGCTGCAAAGCGGCGCCATACCCCGGCTTAAACAGGTAATCGAGAATCTGGCTGCGTTCCGGTTCGGGGTAGTCGATCAGCAGCCGCGAAGAGGCTCCGGCGCTGGCCGCACCCAGCCCATCGAAGATGCGGCCCTTGCTGTTGCCGTCCAGCACCACCTGCTTTTGCCCGCCCGCCGGCGCCGCCAGGGCCAAAGACAGCGCCGCCCCCAGCAACATCGCTGCGATCGCCCAATGCCGCGGTGCCGGTCCTGAAGCACGTTTCGAGCGGCTTCCTGCTTTGCTCATCCGACCACTCCTTTGGGCTTCCAGCCCAGGTAGTCCAGCATCCATTTCCAGGTGCCGTCGAAGGTCTGCGGCGACGGCGGAGGCGGAGGGACGGCCCGCGGAATCGTCACCGGCTTACCCCGGTATGCTTCGGCCAGGCGCTTGAAGACGCGGCCCTGCTCCTTCACCGCTCCGCCGTTGGTCAGCAGGCCAAGGCTGTACTCCACCGGGTTGAAGGCGAACTTGCGGCTCACGTCATGGCTATCCCAATAACTGAACCAGCTTACTCCCGCATCGATAGCGGCTGTCACCGCGGCCTCCAGCCACTGCGCCTGTTGTTTCTCGGCCATCGACTCGATGCAGGTATTGAACTCGCCCGCCCATACCGGCTTTTGCGCATCGCCGGCATAGGCGCGAATCAGCGCCGCGAAGGCTACCATCAGCCGCGTGCTGGGCGGATCCATCGGCCCACCATACTTCAGCGCCTGGCTCCAGTAGGGATAAGCGTGCATCACCGGAAACGGATTGGCCGCCAGCGCGCGCGCCGAAAACGTCGTCGGCCGGAACCATGGATTGTGATCCACGCCGTTCACGTGCACGCCCCCAGGCAGCGCCTCGTTCATCAGCGCCATCATCTTCGCCATCCAGGCATCGCCCGTCGCCGGCTCGGCTCTCCAGCAGGTATTCATCTCGTTGCCAAAGTCGAAGCCGATGATGTTGCCGTGTGCTTTCATCGTGCGCGCCAGCTCACGAATGATCAGCTTCTGCGCGGCCCAGATGTGCGGGTCAGTATAAAGCGCAGGATCGGGCTTGTTGAAGGGCGGCAGAAAGTACCAGCCGCTCAACTGGCCAGTGAATACAGTTACCAGGGCGTCCAGGCCACGCGCTTCCATCAGCGCCAGCAACTGGTCGAGCCGCTCCAGATGCGCAGTGCTGACCCACGCCGGATTCGGCTGAAAATCAGGCCAGATCAGCATAATCCGCAGATGATCCGCGCCCAGCGCCGCAATCGCATCCAGGTCGCGCCGGATGGGGTCGGCATTCCAGTCGTTCCAGCAGAACCACCAGTTATGGGAAGGTGTGTAATTCACCCCGAAGCGATGCCGGTCCAGCCGGTTGCGCGCAGCCGCATTGGGCCCCAGAGTGTTTGAGGCCGCGGAGACAGCTTGCGCGTCCAGGCCCGTGGCTGCAATCGCCACGCCGGCGCCGGCAGCAATGAACCGGCGCCGGCTGATCATCCCTTCACCTCTCCCCGGCTGGAACGCAGCCATGTCTCAATCTCCTCCAGCGTCTTTCCCTGCGTTTCCGGCAGGCGGAAGTAAAGATAGAGCAGGCCCGCCAGGCAGATAGTGGCAAAAGTCCAGAAGCTCCCCGCCGCGCCCAGGCCCGCATTCAAGAGCGGAAATGTGTATGTGAGTACAAAACACGCCATCCACAACGCCGCGACGGAAATCGACATCGCCCCGGCGCGAATGCGGTTGGGAAAGATCTCCGCGATCACCACCCACGTCACCGGCGCCAGCGACATGGAGTAGCAGGCAATCGCGGCAAGCACCAGCAGCAGCATCGGCGTTCCACGAAGATGCAGATGGTAGCACGCGCCGAGAACCGCGTAGATCAGCACCAGTCCCGTGGCGCCGGTGAGCAGCAGAAAGCGCCTGCCGAAGCGATCAATGGCGGCAAACGCAACGATCGTAAAAGCCACATTCACCACGCCCGTAATGACAATGTCGAAGAGGATTCCGGAGATCTGGTAGCCAGCCGCGGCAAAAATCTCCTGCGCGTAATTGAAGATCACGTTGATGCCGCACCACTGCTGCAAAACCGCCAGCAGAACGCCCAGCAGCAGCACCTTGCCCATCCCCGGCGCGGCCAGCTCGCGCCACGCCGTACCGCGCGACTGCTCGCCGCTCACTTCTTTGAAGTCCTTCAAGACGTGCCGTGCATACTCCGGCCCACCGAGCCGCTCCAGCGCGCGCTGCGCCTCTGCCTCGCGCCCCTTGGTGGCCAGCCAGCGCGGGCTCTCCGGCACCAGGAAGGTGGCCGCCAGGAAAAGCAGGGAAGGAATTGCCGTTACCGCGAACATCCATCGCCATCCCCACTGCCCATTCCACGAAACCAGAATCTGCTGTGCCGTGGCGCCCGCCGGCACCGGCCGGGCAATCAGCCAGTTCACCACCTGCGCCAGCAGAATTCCGGAGACAATCGCCATCTGGTTCAGAGAAACCAGCCGGCCGCGCAGCCGCGCCGGCGAAATCTCGGCAATATACATGGGAGAGATCCCCGAAGCGAGGCCGATTGCATAACCGCCCAGGATTCTCCACACGACAAAGACGCTGAAGCGGGAGGCCAGCCCGGTCCCGAGAGAGGAAATCGCGAATACCGTGGCCGCCAGCGTGAGCAGCCGCTTCCGGCCCAGACCGTTGCTGAGGCTGCCGGAGCTCATCGCGCCGATCAGGCAACCGATCAGCGCGCAGCTCATGGCCCATCCCTGAAGCTCCGGCCGGTCGAGATGAAAGTAAATCTCATAGAACGGCTTCGCTCCGCCGATGACAACCCAGTCATAGCCAAACAACAGGCCGCCCAGCGCGCCCGCCGACGCGGCTATCCATAAATAGGCGGAGCCAACGCGGCCTTCGCGTTGCGCGCCTGTTTCGGAAGCGGGCATGGGGCCGATCATGACGCGGGGCAGATATCCTTTTGCAGAGACCAGTAGTATTTCATTTGAATGTCAAGCTTAAATCACTTCACAAAGAACGGTCGAGCCTGCTCCGCAGCAGCCGTGTCCTGCGCTTTGCCTGGACTTCCTCGCTTTGAACCGGGATGACCGGCAAAGGCGGCGCAGTTCGCATCGCCTCAAAATGATCAAGATATGCTCGGAGGTTCGTGCCGGCATCCAACTGAATGACTACCGGCGGCAAGGCGGTGGGCGTACGGTCGGCGGACGAAACCGCCGGCACAAGATATAACGACGGAAAGCCGGCAGTTTGCGCCACGCGGCCACCCGAACTACGATGGTCGCCTTCGGCCAGACTAAAGCCCCGCATTGACATCAACTTCAATCACATGGATTCGATCATGTGGATGTGGAGGTCAACAGCATGTCCTTTGATGAGAGGGATCGGCGAACGCGTGGACCGAGTGCAAGGCTGGCGTAAGTGCGGCGGAAAAAATATCGCTGTGTGGAAACCGGAATGATGACTCGCATTTTCACCCTGTTTGCGCTGTGCCTCTTTGCCGTGGCATCGGAGGCGCAATCCAGCGCCTCAGCCTCCTATCAGATTTTTGGCGGCTTTACTTCTCTTACGAATACGTTTAATGGTGTTCCGGGCGCGCGTCAGCCCTTGCTGGGCTGGGAAACGTCTCTTGCTTTTCCCGCCTGGCACCACCTGCGGCCAAAACTCGACTTCTCGGCTTTTAACGGAAATAACCTCGGCGCCCCGCAGCATGCATTTTCCATCATGGCTGGCGGCGAGTACGGACACCATCTCGGCAGGGAGAGGATCTTCGGCGAAGCCCTGTTCGGCGATGTGGGGTTGAATCAGAACTGGGGCGCAAACCGTTCGCCGGGAAGCACTGCATCCTTCTCCACGCTGTTGGGTGGTGGTGTGGACACACCGATGAGCAAGCACCTCGCGCTTCGTTTCGAAGGTGACTACCAATATACGAATTTTGCTCTGTACCAGAGCCTGGCCTATCAGCTCCCTTACCGGATACCGGGTTTGCCCAGCAATTTTGGCCGCTTCTCCACGGGGCTGGTTTGGACCCCCCATCTCCAATCTGCGTCCGGCAATGCCGGCGGCAGTAACGACTTTGAACGCCAGCCCGTAAAAAGCGAGCTGGTCTACGAGGGGATCGGCTCTTTCGGTCACTTCCATCTTTACGCCGACTCATGGTGGAGCAACATCCACCTCGCCGGTGTGGAGTATGACAGGAACTCCTGGGGAACGTTTCTTGGAGCACAGATGGACTATAGCGCCGATCTCCTGCCGGTGGCGATTCTCACCCAGCCGAGTAAAACCGACGAGTGGGGTGATCCGCTGACCACCAATCGTGAGCATGTTGCGGGCCTGGAGGTCTCGCCCGCAGGACTGCGCATGATGTGGTTCAGCGATAAACGCGTCAAGCCCTATTACCTGATCAAAGGCGGCCTGATCGTCTTCACTAAAAAGGCGCTCTCGCAGTACGCCTCGTACGAGAACTTTACGCTCCAGGAGAGCTTGGGGGTTCAGTTCAAACTGACAGACCGATGGGATCTTCGCACCGGGTTTCTCTTCTTCCATTTTTCAAATGCGTTTATCGTCCCGAGCAATCCCGGGCTCGATTCGATGACTTACAACATTGGACTCGCGTATCACCTGGGAAGGCGGCATACGGCCATCAGACCGATGAACGATGGACAGTAGCAAGATCGGGGGTTGCCTTCTGAGCAATGCGCTTACAATCGTGGGCATCCGTAGTAGCAGCCGGGAACGCCTGCGTATTGCGCTTTGGCGAGTGCTTTGATCTCTAAATCAGCGTAGCCTCTACCTTCCATGTTGCGTCGCCTGTCTTCGCGCCTGATCGGCCGCCCGCATCTGCGCATCCAGTCCGTTTGTCGGATCCCTGTGCAGCACCTTCCGTGAAATGTCCGGCCAGAACTCATCAAAGATCCCGCCCAGCGTTCCTTCGGTAGTCACGATCATCCCATTGCCGATGGTCCGTCCCCAACCGGAGTCCCCTGACGGGTAGTAGAGATTTGAGATCGCCCCGGCGGCGAGGTTGCCCCCGATATTCGAGTAGTTCGGCTCCCACCTGCCCGTATTGTCGTGCTTGCAGATGAAGCTGGCAGCCACGGCATAGAACAGCCGGTGGTGGAAGCTGCCATGCCCCAGACGGAAATAGCGCGGATCCTGATGGAAGAGCACCGGCAGGACGCCGCTGGCAAGGATGTCGCCATCGA
>JAJZNH010000070.1 GCA_021811745.1 Acidobacteriota bacterium | reverse complement strand
CTGGCTGCAGACCGATATTCTTTTCCCCCGCTGCTTTGCGCTCATTGTAGGCCTTCACCCAGTCTTCCCAGTGCTTGCCGGCGGCGCGGTCCTTGCCGGTAAATTCGAGGCGCGCAATCTGGTCGTAGGCAAGCTTGCATTTGTCCGGGACGTTGGGCGCGAAGTACTGGACCCAGGAGCCGGCCAGCGTCTGGCCTGTGTGCCGATTGAAGATATAGGCCTCAATCCTCTCGCCCGACTTGGTGGTGATGGTTACGTCGCCGCGGTAGTCGAACGCCTTTTCGAGTGCGTCGCAAATCTCTTCTTCACTGGCCAGTTCCGGCACCCAGCCTTCAAGCTGCTTGCGCTCGGAGCCAGGGTGGAGTTCGAGGGCTTCGATCTGCTCGATCGAGTATTTTTGCACTTCGCCGGTCACGCGCGCGTCTCCTCGAGTTCGCGGTCGGAACGCTCGATGTTGACCAGCTTTGCGGGGCCGTGCGGAGCAGGCTCGTTGAGCAGGTCGAGCGCATGGCGATCACGGTACAGGCTGAAGGTTCCGCGCACCATCGCCCAGAAGCCGCTGAGCGAGCCGAAGCCATCCATTACCGCCGAGGGCTCGTAGCCGCAACTGACCATGCAGTTGGCGCACTTCGGATTGCCGCTGGCCACGCCGTACTGTTCCCAACTGGTGGTCTCCATCAGCTCCTTGAAGGTTTCGGCGTATCCGTCCTGCAACAGGTAACATGGGCGCTGCCAGCCGAAGATGTTGTAGGCCGGCGAGCCCCAGGGCGTGCATTCGTAGTTGCGGCGGCCCATCAGGAACTCGAGAAACAGCGGCGACATGTTGAACTTCCACGACTTTTTGCGGTTGGACAGGATGGCGCGGAAGAGCCGGCGTACGCGCGCACGGCCGAGGAAACGGTTTTGGTCAGGCGCTTTCTCGTAGCTATAGCCGGGTGAGAGCACGACGCCCTCCACGCCCATCTCCATCACCTCGTCAAAGAAGGCACGGACCGAGTTAGGATCCGTCCCGTCGAAGAAAGTGGCGTTGGTGGTAACGCGGAAGCCGCGCTGCACGGCCTCCTTGATCCCCTCCACGGCCAGATCGTAGCCGCCTTCGCGGCAGACGGAAAAGTCATGATGCTCGCGCTGGCCGTCGAGATGAACTGAGAACGTGAGGTACTTCGATGGCGTGAACTCGGGCAGCCGCCGCTTGAGTTCGAGTGCGTTAGTGCAGAGGTAGATGTACTTCTTGCGCGCGATGAGTCCCTTGACGATCTCCACGATCTGCGGGTGCAGCAGCGGTTCGCCACCGGGGATGGAGACCATGGGCGCGCCGCATTCCTCGACCGCTGCGAAGCACTCCTCGGGGGTGAGCATGCGCTTGAGCACGTGGGGCGGATACTGCACCTTGCCGCAGCCGGCGCAGGCCAGGTTGCAGCGAAACAAGGGCTCCAGCATCAGCACTAGCGGATAACGCTTGTTGCCCGCAAACCGCTTCTTCAGGACGTAGGTGGCAACCGTGCACATCTGCGAGATCGGAACTGCCATCTTGGACTTAACCTCCGGCGCCGTTGGCGGCGCGTTCAATGCCCCGCTTATAAGTGGTGAGCGCCATCAGCGGGAAGTAATGGCGATACATCGTATAGGCCAGATAGAAAACCTTTGGGAATCCGGTTCCGGTAATGATGCTTTGGTGGGTAGGCCCTTTGCCCATTGATTCGTCCCAGCTTCCGTCGTCGCGCTGCCGCTCAAGCAACCAGCGCGCGCCTTTGGCGATCGAGTCGGAGCGGTCATCGCCGGCGGCAAACAAGGCAAGCAAGGCCCAAGCGGTCTGCGAGGGTGTGCTGGTTCCCTCGCCGCGCGTATCCGGATCATCGTAGGTACCGCAGCTCTCGCCCCAGCCGCCGTCGGGGTTCTGCACCATGCGAATCCACTCCGCCGCCTGTTGAACTTGGGGCTCGTGGTGATCGACACCGATGGCGTCCAGCCCGCGCAGAACCAGGAACGTTCCATAGATGTAATTCACGCCCCAGCGTCCGAACCAGCTTCCGTCTGGCTCTTGCTCGCTGAAGATGAAGTGAATGGCCCGTTCCACGCGCTTATCTTTACGCGTGTAGCCGTAGACGGCGAGCATCTCCAACATCCGACCGGTAATATCTACCGTCGGCGGATCGAGCATCGCGTTGTGGTCGGCGAAGGGGATGTACTGGAAGATCATCTTCGTGTTGTCTTTGTCGAAGCTGCCCCAGCCGCCGTTCCTGCACTGCATGGCAAACTCCCAGGCGATGGCGCGCTGTTCGACCTCGTGCTGGTAGCGCTCGCGAGGATTGTCCACTTTGCTGAGCGCCAGCAGCACTTGCGCGGTGTCGTCGGTATCAGGATAAAACTCGTTATTGAACTCGAAGTACCAGCCGCCGGGATCGGTCTTGGGAACCTTTACAGCCCAGTCGCCTTTGTGGCGGACCTCCTTGGAGAGCAACCAATCGGCAGCCTTGATCATGCGCGGATCATTGCGCGGCACTCCAGCCTCGCCCAGGGCGTAAACGGCCTGGGCTGTGTCCCATACCGGCGAGACACAGGGTGTCATCCGGAAGGTCGGTTCCGGCATCTCCTGCGTCGGCTCCTGCTCAATGCCCAGCTTCTCGAATTCGTCGCGCGCGCGGATCACCTGCGGATCGTCCTCCGAATAACCCAGGCAGCGCAGAGCGATGATGGCGTTGAGCATGGCTGGATAGATCGCGCCCAAACCATCGGTCATCTCCAAACGCTCCAACATCCATTTCTCGGCCCGTTTCAAA
Organism: Acidobacteriota bacterium; assembly: GCA_021811745.1. Next base: position 6,044 of record JAJZNH010000070.1, on the reverse strand, counting down.
GCCAGCTTCCGCAGCGGCCGGATATGCACGGCTTCCGAGAGGTGCATGAGCCGGTCGAGGGCGATGAAGAAGTTGCGCCAGGAGAAGAGGCGCTTGCGATCATGGCGCAGCCGGAGAATGGAGTTGGCACGTCCACCCACGAACAACTCGTCGATGCTCTGTTCCTGCGGAATCTTTTTGAAGGGCTTTTTGGCGTACATGATCGCCAGAGGAACAAGAATGGAGCGCGACCACGACGAGATCTCGTAAAGATTGAAGTAGAACCACTTGGGGAAGAGAACAATCTCCGGCGGAATGGCGGGCACGGCGTCATAGTCATACTGGCCCAGCCCGCAGAGATACATCTTGGTGAAGGTGTTGCATGCCACTACGCCACCGTGAGCCAGGACCCATTCGCGGCACTTTGTCAGCCGCGGATCGTCCGCGCCGATGCCCATCAACTTGGCCGAAAAATAGCATTTGACGGAAAGCGAAACATTGCCGGGTCCGCCCGGATAGATGCTCCAACTCCCATCTTCGTTTTGGTAGCGCATCATCTCGGTGAGCGCGCGCTTCAGCCGACCTGGGTTGCCTGATTCGAGCAGCGTGTGGAGAAAGATGTAGTCGGCTTCGAGCATCGAGTCGGCCTCGAGCTCGCCGCACCAATAGCCTTCAGGATGTTGCAGAGAGAGAAGAAAATCGCGCGACCGGCCGATCGCAGCCTCGACATCCGCCAGGTCCGCGTCGAGGCGGCCAAAGCGGGGCGCAGCGGTTTGCGTCTTGCTTTGTTGTGCACTCATGCGGTCTGAAAAGCCTCAATCCCTCTCTGGAAAAACTGGAATCTCTCCGGGTTGGGGCCGCAAGGCGCTCCGAAATACACGGCGCCGCGTTACCGGCCTCGCAAAAGCCTGAAACTCCTTTACCTTACCGGTGCCGGCTTATCCCCGCTGACAGTGCCGATGGCTTGCACAATTTCCGCGGGCAAGCCGAAGCGGACATTCTCCGGCATCACCTCCACCTCCTCAACGCTGTCGAAACCGTTCTGGCGGAGATAGTTGACCACATCTTCCACGAGCACCTCGGGAGCCGAAGCTCCAGCGGTTACCGCTACGTTCTCCACCCCCACAAGCCACTTCGGGTCGATGGCCTGGGAGTTATCGATCAGATAACCAATCGTCCCCAGATTCCGCGATACCTCGACGAGCCTGTTGGAGTTCGAGCTGTTTGTGGAACCAACCACCAGCACCAGCCCGGCTTGATGGGCCACGTTGCGCACGGCTACCTGGCGGTTCTCGGTAGCGTAGCAAATGTCCTGGGAGTGCGGTCCGACGATTTGGGGAAACTTCAGCTTGAGAGCATGAATGATGTCGCGGGCTTCATCGAGAGACAGGGTGGTCTGGGTCAGATATGCCACGCGATTGGGGTCGGGGACTTGGAGGGCCTCAACTTCGGCGACGTTTGAGACCACCTGAGTGACCTCTGGAGCCTCGCCGAGCGTGCCTTCGATCTCGTCGTGGTCGCGATGGCCGATCAGCACAAGCGAGTAGCCCTGGTGAGCAAACTTGACGGCCTCGATGTGGACCTTAGTCACCAGCGGGCAGGTGGCGTCGATCACCTTCAGATGACGCGCCTTGGAGGCTGCGCGAACGGCCGGGGAGACGCCATGCGCCGAATAAATCACCCGCTGGCCGTCCGGCACCTCCTCGATTTCATGCACAAAGATCGCGCCTTTTTCAGCTAACTCATTTACCACATATCGGTTATGGACGATCTCGCGACGCACATAAATGGGCGCGCCGAAGGTCTCCAGGGCAATCTTCACCACATCGATGGCGCGCACCACCCCCGCGCAAAAGCCACGCGGCTTGAGCAACAACACCCTCTTCTGGCGCGGGGAAACGTCTTTGGATGAAGCGGTGGGGATGGATTCGAAAACAGCTGTGCTCACCTCCCAAGTATACCAACGGGTGACGTTGGCGGATAGGAGAGAATTGCGGTTGCCAGTTCCCCACGCAATTCTCACTGCCGCTGCTGCTCGTCGAACCACAGGTTAGCCGAGGCGCAAAATGCCCTTCGCCGAGTACCTGGATTTCATGCTATGCTTGCCCGCAAGTTGACGTTCTTCCCGCCAGCGCGGGTCTGGCAAAGACGATTGGAAGGGGGCAAACCATGGCCAACCCAAAGAAATGCGCCAATCCTGTCTGCACTTGCATCGTAACCGATAAATCGAAGTATTGCAGCGCCCACTGCGAAGGGACCGCAGGCAAGACGACGGTCGTCATTTGCAGGTGTGGCCACGACGATTGCGGTGGAAATGCAATGAGCAGCTAAGCTCGGTCACGGCAAGCCGGCCTTCCGCCGGATCGGCAATTGAGGCTCCCTTAAGAGGCTGTGTGTGGCGGCGGCGAGATGTGGTCTTTTATTGAGGCGCTGCGGTATGAGAGTTGTCGGCGCTGGCGCCTTACAAGTCACACCTCTGCCATGCCAGCAACCCGTCGGCGGTCAACTTGCCCGCGGGCCTGGTGGCTAGCTGATTTGCCGGCATCCCTTGACAATCCCCGCCCACCTCGACACAAATGAATTGGCGAGGCAGGCGAACCCGGTGAACGACCCAAGCCCATCCATACAATTCGTGCTTACTGCCGAACAGCGCGACCTGCACGATCTGGCTGTCTCATTTGCCAAGGAACAGATCGCTCCCAACGCGATCCACTGGGACCAAGAGAAGCATTTTCCCCTCGAAGTGATCCGCGCCACGGCGGCGCTCGGCTTCGGTGGCGTCTGCGTTGCTGAGGACATGGGCGGCAGCGCACTCAGCCGCCTTGAAGCGGCGCTCATCTATGACGGCCTGGCCACGGGCTGCCCCTGTCTGGCCGGCTACTTTTCCGTACACAATATGGTGGCCTCCATCTTGGACCGCTACGGCAGCCCCGCACAGCGCCGCCGTTGGTTGCCGCGCCTCTGCGCCTTTGAGCTGTTGAGCGCTTACTGCCTCACCGAGCCCGGTTGCGGATCGGATGCTGCCGCCCTCACCACCCGCGCCGTCCTCGAGGGCGGCCTCTACACCGTCAACGGCGTCAAGCAGTTCATCTCTGGTGCCGGCGACGCGGACCTCTACATAGTCATGGCCCGCACCGGCGCCGCCGGACCCCGCGGCATCTCCGCCTTCGTGGTCGAAAAGGGCGCGCCCGGACTCTCTTTCGGTCCCAGCGAGAAAAAGATGGGTTGGAACTGCCAGGCCACCCGCCAGGTGATCCTCGACGGCGTGCGTGTGCCTCCGGAGAATCTCATCGGATCTGAAGGCATGGGCTTCAAAATTGCCATGACCGCTCTCGACGGTGGACGGCTGAACATCGCCGCCTGCTCTCTGGGCGGCGCGCGCACAGCGCTCCAGAGCGCTGCCGCCTACCTGAACGAGCGTGTCGCCTTTGGCCGCCGCCTCGCCGAGTTTCAGGCCCTACAGTTCCGCCTCGCCGACATGGCCACGTCGCTTGAGGTCGCGCAAACCTTTCTTTGGCGCGCAGCTGCCGCACTCGACGCCGCCGCGCCCAATGCCGCCATCCTCTGCGCCATGGCCAAGCGCTTTGTAACCGACGCCGGATTCGAGGTCGCGAACCACGCCCTCCAGTTGTTCGGAGGCTACGGCTACCTCGCCGATTTCGGCATCGAGAAGATCGTGCGCGATCTCCGCGTTCATCAGATTCTCGAGGGCACGAACGAGATCATGCGCGTTATCATCGCCCGCAGCCTCCTTGAACCCAACCGCTGAGAGGTGCCGGCCTGCTGGCTTGCGCCGTCATGGTTTAATCTCTTCCGTGCACTTGCCCCAACAAGGAGATCGCATGGAAATCCGTGACAAAGCCTTCATCATTACCGGCGGCGCATCTGGCCTCGGCGAGGCCACGGCCCGCATGATTGTTGCGCGCGGCGGCTACGCCCTCCTGGCCGACATCAATCCCGCCGGAGTGTCCGTAGCCGCCAGTCTTGGCGACCGTGCCTGCTTTGTGGCCACCGACGTCACCTTGGAGGAGGACGGAATCCGCGCCGTCGAAATGGCCAAAGCCCGCTTCGGCGCCCTGCACGGCCTTCTCAACTGCGCCGGCATCGCTCCCAATGAGCGTGTGGTGGGCCGCGCCGGGCCCCACCGCCTGGAGACCTTCACCCTCGCGCTCACCGTGAACCTGGTCGGCACCTTCAACATGCTTCGCCTCGCCGCCCACGCCATGAGCTCCAACGAGCCCCTCGCTGACGGCGAACGCGGCATTATCGTGAATACGGCCTCAGTGGCCGCCTACGAAGGCCGCATCGGCCAGGCAGCCTACGCCGCATCCAAGGCCGGCGTCGTCGGCCTCACCCTGCCCGCCGCCCGCGAGCTGGCGCGCTTCGGCATTCGCGTGGTCACCATCGCGCCGGGCCTTTTCATGACGCCCATGATGGCCGGCTTCTCCCCTGAAGTTCAGGAAGCCCTGGCCAAAACCGTCCTCTTTCCGCCGCGCCTGGGCCAGCCTGAGGAGTTCGCCGCCCTGGTCGCCTCCATCTGCGAGTTGACCATGCTCAATGGCGAAACCATCCGCCTCGACGGCGCCCTGCGCATGGCTCCCTGAATGCGCTGGTCGCCTTCAGGAAAGCTCACGGCTCGGCAGCTGCAACCCAAATCCAGCGAGCCGCGACCCGCCTGCTATTCTCTCTGCGGGTGGCCCGGCCGCCCTTCGAGGGGATTCGCTATGACCGATGTAGCCATCGTCAGCGCCGTTCGCACCCCGGTCGGGAAGTTCCTCGGAGCGCTCAGCCCTATCGGCGCGGTCGAGCTGGGCGCTCTTGCGGTCCGCGAAGCCGTGCGCCGCGCCGGCTTTCCGCCTCATGAGGTTGATGAGTGCATCATGGGTTGTGTTCTCGCTGGAGGACTTGGCCAGAACCCCGCCCGCCAGGCCGCTCTCGGCGCCGGCCTCGCCGACACAGTCAGTGCTCTCACGATCAACATGGTTTGTGGCAGTGGCCTGCGCTCCGTCGCCCTCGCCGCTCAGGCCATCGCCACCGGAACCTCGGAGATTGTTGTCGCCGGCGGCATGGAGTCCATGAGCAACGCTCCTTATCTGCTGCCCGGCGCGCGCAAGGGCCTTCGCCTGGGCGACGCGCAGGCTGTCGATTCCGTCGTCAAGGACGGCCTCTGGTGCGCCCACTCCGCAATGCACATGGGCATGACCGCCGAGCTGGTCGCCGAAAAGTACTCCATCTCCCGCGAGCAGCAGGACCGCTACGCTCTCGAAAGCCACCGCCGCGCCGCTGCCGCATGGAACGCCGGCCACTTCGATGCCGAAACCATTCCCGTCCCGTTGCCCTCGAAGGATCCCGCCGCGCCGCCCGCTCTCTTTTGCCGTGACGAATCCGTCCGCGACAACGCCTCTTTTGAAGCCCTCGCCATGCTCCAGCCCGCATTTAAGTCCGGCGGCACCGTAACCGCTGGCAACGCCCCCGGCATCAATGATGGAGCCGCCGCCGTGGTCCTCATGGCCGCTGAGCGCGCCGCTCAGCTTGGCCTCACGCCCCTGGCTCTCATCCGCGCCCAGGCCACCAGCGGCATTGAGCCGCGCTGGGTGATGATGGCCCCCGTCGCCGGCGTCCGCAAAGTCCTGGATCGAGCCGGCTGGTCCATCGAGCAGATCGATCTCTTCGAGCTCAACGAAGCCTTCGCGGTCCAGGCCGTGGCCGTCACTGCCGAGCTCGGCATCGCTCCCGACCGCGTCAACCCCAACGGCGGCGCAGTTGCCATCGGACATCCCATCGGCGCCAGCGGCGCACGCATCCTCGTCACTCTCCTCTACGAAATGCAACGCCGCGCCGCGCGCCGCGGCGTTGCTGCCCTGTGCCTCGGCGGCGGTAACTCCGTAGCTCTGGCCTTTGAGCGGCCCTGAATGCGCCGAGCGCCGCCAAAAGCAGACGGCTGGAAGTTCTCACTTTTCGGTTCGGAATACACCGGCTAGGGCCGCCATCAACGAAGCCGCTACTATGGCGCATCCCGTCAGCTTGGGAAGAGCGCGGTGGACAAATGCGCCTCTACGATGTTC
>JAJZNH010000901.1 GCA_021811745.1 Acidobacteriota bacterium | reverse complement strand
AGAACCTCGCAATGGATGAGTCAGTTGCGAGGAATGCCTGGGCTACGAGAACGCATCAGCTCCGCTTCTGGTGGGGAGGGCCCCCGGCCGTCGTGATGGGCTCCAGCGAGCGCCCGGAGCAGGTGGCCGATATCACCGAATGTACGCGGTACGGAGTGAGCCTGTTAAAGCGGTGTACTGGTGGAGGCACGGTCCTCCAGACCAACGACGTGCTGAACTACTCGCTGATCACTCCGGCTCCGGCCTCCTTCGACGTGCGTGCATCCTTTTGCCTGGGGACGGATATTATCCGCGCAATCCTTGCGAGCTTCGGCATCACGGGCGTTCCGCAGGGCACATCGGATGTAGCGGTTGGGGACCGGAAGATCTCCGGGAACGCGCAAGCGTGGCGCTGGAAGTCGCGTTTGGTGCATGGAACGCTGCTCGTCGATTTCGATTTCGACCTGGCCGAGAAGCTACTGAAGCACCCGTCCCGTGAGCCTGATTATCGCCGCGGCCGATGCCATCGTGACTTCCTGGTCACGTTGCGCGCTGTCGGAGTGCGCGCAAGCCGCGGTGAGATCGAGACAGCGGCAATTCTCGCTGCCAAACAGATCTTCGGCAGTGTGAAACCGCAACACACTCCTCCATCTTCTTATCCTCCTACCGCGGCGATACCTTCGTAAAAATACGCAAAACCATGGGGTTAATACTGCGGTTGCGGAGAAATGCTCTAGTCGATGTGCCCTCTTTTTCGAATAGTCTATCCATACTCATGATTGAAACAAGCGTTATATGGAGAAGCGAACTATGGCACAGTATGTTGATTGTGCAGGCCGCTGAAGGGCGTGAAACGGCAGTGAAGCGACATCGCTCTGCTGCATCGAGCGCAGCACCGCCGGAAGTCAGGATTCTAGGGAATCTTGCTTCGAGAATCGATGAGCCTCACAAATATTGCTCTGCACGCTATTCAAAAAGACAGTTGTCAAACCCGCCGGTTTGATCGGAAGCACGAGCATCATGACCACCGGGTATCTGTGCGGCAATGAGAGGAGCGAACTCGATGTCCGCCAAAAGACAATCAGCAGCCCTTCCCCATACGGGCGTCGCAACCTTTTGCAAGGCCCCTTACGTTTTCGAGGCGACAGAGATGAACGCCGATGTCGCAGTGCTCGGTATCCCCTTCGATAATATGGCCTCCATGCGGCCCGGCTGCCGCCAGGCACCCCGGGCGCTGCGCGACGCTTCCGCCCGATTCGGTTGGCTCGGAGAGCCCTCTGGATCCTCCGGCTACTTTGACATCGGCAAGAATGCCACGTTTTTGTCTGGTATCCGCATGGTGGATGCCGGCGACGTAGATGTCCGGCTGGATGCTGCGATGACCCGCAATCGAATCACCGCACATGCCCGGTCAATTATCGACCGCGGTCTCCTTTTGGCCTCCATCGGTGGGGACCACTCGGTCAGCTTCCCGCTGCTCGCTGCATTCGAGAGGGTTGGACCGCTAACGGTGGTTTTGCTTGACGCTCATCTGGACTACCGCAACAAGTCGATGGACATGGAGTTCACCAACAACAGTCCCTTTCGGCGCATCCATGAGTTGCACTACGTCAAGCGCATCGTGACCATTGGCGTTCGAGGCATCAAGAGTACGGATCGTGAGTATCGTGAGACCTTGGACCATGGCAATCTGGTCTTTTCGATGGAGCATATTTACGACGAAGGAATCGCCGCGGTCGTCAGCAAAATCGGAGACCTCGGGAATTACTATGTGAGTCTTGATATCGACGCACTCGATCCTTCGATCGCTCCAGGCACCGAAAGCCCTGAAGCTGACGGATTAGGTTTCCGTCAGGCGAAACAGTTGCTCCACGGGATCGCCAGGCACGGAAAGCTTATCGGAATGGACCTTGTCGAGGTAAATCCGTACCTCGATCACGCCGAACTGACGCAGCACATCTCCGTGCAACTATTGCTCGAGGCCATTGCATCAGGTTTTCCCACTACCGCCGGAGCGTCACGCTACGCTCGCTAGCATAGGTCCTGTCTGGGACGGGAATGAAAGCCTGGCTAGTCGTCGTTGGCGGAACGCTCTACTCGTCTTCTGGCTGTACGATGCCTCGGCCTGCAGCGGGTTCTATCTGTCGCTCATGATCGTACTCTGGTTCTTGGAACTGCGCGGCGCGAGTCTGGAAGTTCGCAAAATCTCCTTTATCTTCATACTGGTGCGCATCAGGGCCGCTTCCTTACGAATGTCCAACACATCGCAAACCAGACGCTCATACAATGGAGCGCCTCATTCCTCGATCGAGTTGAGGAACTTGCTGATCCTGGCATACTCTTCCTCGCTGAGCCTAAAGCTGAGCGCAGCAGCCATCTCTTCTACCTGCTTTGCGCTGCGCCCGCCCACAATCGCGGCGGTTATCGCGGGGTGGTGCAATGTCCAGGCCACGGCAACCACACCCGGACTTACGTCATGCTCGTTGCCAATCTCGCGTAACAGATCCACCAGGCGCAGGTTGCGGCTCAACCGCGGCTCGTTGAACTCGACGTTTCTGCGCCGCCAGTCGTCGGCCGGCAAGGCCGCTACGCGCGCGGCACTCATCTTGCCGGCCAGCATGCCAGAAAGCATGGGCGAGTAATTGATGACGCCGATGCCGTTGGCTTGCGCAAAGGGCAGAATCTTGGCCTCCACGGCGCGGCGCAGCATGGAATAAGGCGGCTGCAGGCTGGTAATCGGAGCGATCTGCTGAGCGCGCTTCATCTGCTCCACTGAAAAATTCGAAACGCCGATCCATCGCAGCTTGCCCCGCTCGCGCAGCCGCGCCAGCGCCTCCCATCCTTCTTCGATCTCGCTCTCGGGATCGGGCCGGTGAATCTGGTAGAGGTCGATGATCTCCGCTCCCAGCCGCCGCAGCGAAGCCTCCACCTCCTGGGTAAGCGAATCGGCCTTGAGCGAGCTATAGATTGAGCGATCTTTGCGCCAGCGCATGGAGCATTTGGTAAAGATGTAAGGCTTGTGCAATGAGGATTTGACCGCGCGCCCCACCACCTCTTCCGAGTGGCCCAGTCCGTAAATGGCCGCCGTATCGATCCAGTTAATGCCCAGATCGAGCGCACGATGGATGGCGGCAACGGAGTCCTTGTCGTTTTGGGGGCCCCAGGAGTATTGCCAGTCGCCCCCGCCGATGGCCCAGGCGCCAAACCCTATGGGGGTGAGATGAAGATCGGAGTTTCCAAGGGTACGCAATGCAGGGAATGAGACAAGACCGGACATAGTACCAGAATAGATGCGGCAAGGAGAGGATTCAATGCGCGAAATTGCTCCTGTTGTCGAGTGCCATTATCGCGGAGAGATTCGATTTGTTTCAGGCATGAGGAGCACATCGACGTTTCTTAGGTATTTTCAGTTCCCGCATTAGTATGAACGGACCATTGTGATCGAACGATGATCGCCGCGACACTGAATACGATTTGCTGATTCGATCGATCTCGATGCCGAGTCAGAAAGATGGAGGGCCACGACGCGGATGAAATACACTTATTCATTCGTCGCGAAAAGAGCCAATTTGGCTGTCGTTGCCGGCACAGCAAAGGGTGTAGGTCATGGAGGACGTAATGATTGCCCCAACACAAACCGTTCGTGAGATTGCACAGGCGCAGCCAGCATCAGTAAGGGTCTTCGAACAATTTGGAATCGAGTACTGTTGCGGAGGGCACAAGCCACTTGCCGAGGCGTGCACGGCAAAGGACATCGATGTAGAAACTGTCATTGCAGCGCTCGAAGCAGCCTCTCGCAGCGAGAATGCGCAAATGAAAGACTGGACCAAAGAGCCCCTTCGAAAGCTGGCGGAGCACATAGTCCGGACACATCATGCCTATTGTAAGGATGAACTTCCACGCCTATCGGGCCTGGCTGCGAAAGTGGTCAACGCACACGGAGGCACTAACCCCGAATTGGCGGTTATCCAAGCGAAGCTGGCTGAACTCACCGAGGAATTGACCGACCATCTGGCGGAAGAGGAGGTCGTCGTATTTCCAATGATCGCGAAGCTTGAGGGGAGGAAGGCGAACGATGCCGCCGGGCAGGCTGAATCTGCGACTTCGATCGGAAATCCTCTGGCCCTGCTCATCGAGGAACACGATCATGCCGGTGTCCTTCTGGCCGAAATTCGCAGCTTAAGCCGCGATTTCATCGCACCCGAATATGCATGCACGACCTATCTCGCCTTCTACGATGGGCTTCGGGAATTCGAGCGCGATCTGCATAGGCATGTTCATCTCGAAAATAATATCCTGTTTCCGCGTGCGATCGCACTTGAAGCGTCTCATGGTTCGAAGTGCAATTGAAGTGTAATCAGCGTTTCCGAAAAGCAGTTGCGGTATTTGAGTGCTCCAGCGCTCGATTCGCCGCAGTTGGACGCCTTGCGGAAAATCGGAATCGATCTGAGCCGACGTCCACGTGAGCGTCTGTGAATCCGGCAGCCGTAAGGCGTTGCGCAAGAGTATCAGGAGCCACCAATGTCAGTATGTCGCGAATGTGAATGATGCTCATCCGCAGCGACGGAAGGCTGTCTACGCCGGCGAAGATTCCACCAGGCTGCAACACGCGATAGGCCTCGCGAAAGAGCTGGTTTTGCAACTTGGCCGTGGGAATGTGGTGCAGCATTGTGAAAGCGACGACGGTTGCGAAGCGGCCATCTTCGTACGGCATCGCAGTTGCGTCGCCGCATCGCACAGTGACGTTGGTCGTTGAAAACCGGGCTTGAAGCGCATCGGCGAGAGCCGGATCAATCTCAAGGCATTCCACGCGATCAGCACGATGCCGCAACCAGTCCGTGGTCACGCCGGGACCCGGCCCAACCTCAAGAACGGATTCGCCGAGGGTAATGTTGCCGAGTACCCAGGGCAGGATCTCGTCCGTTACTGTGCGCCTCCAATGATCGGATTTGCAGTACCAGCGGTGCAGTCGATTCATCGTTCCTCAATCTCTCCGGCCTTTAACACATGATCGAAGAACCGGCCGATGACTTTGGCCCCGGCTACCTCAATTGCCTTCTGCTTCTCCCCCGACTTGTCGATCAAACCCTTTGGTAAGTGGTCTCGCCACGCCGCCCAGGTGCTGAGATCCGGCTCAACATGAAATTGGAGTCCGTAAGCCCGGCTTCCGAACCGGAAAGCCTGGTGCGGGTACATTCGGCTTGAAGCCAGCAACTTGGCGCCTTCAGGCAAAGTGAAGGTGTCGCCGTGCCAATGGAAGACAGGCAGGGTATTGCCGACGCCGGCGAACAGTGGGTCCTCTTGCCCTGCTGGGGTCAGTTCTATGGAACCGAAACCGATTTCCGCTCCATGCCCAGGGAAGACTTTGGCTCCGAGCGCCTTTGCCAAGAGTTGCGCTCCCAGGCAAACACCGAGCACCGGACTGCCGCGCCGGGCAACCGTTGCCAATAATTCACGTTCGTCTCTGAGATATGGATACCATTCTTCTTCATACGCGCCCAATGGACCGCCCATGACCACCAGACCGTCTACGTGATTCGCATCGGGGAACTCATCTTCACGATCCAACCGTCGGATATCGACTTCGCACCCTCGTTTTTGTGCCTCCTGGGCAATGATGCCCGGGCCTTCCCATTCGACATGTTGTAAAACGACCCAATGACTCTTCATCCTTGTCATTCTGGCACGCCCGGCCGGCACGCAAAGCGACAAAAGTCTCAACGGATAACCAACCTTTATCATCCGTTCAATTGCCCATGTGAAATGTCTTGATGCGTTACACGTGTACCTCCGTTTGTGACGGATGCTCTATTGCGATTCCCATCAAGTGTAGAGAAGCTGATTACGTTGGTGTTTCGGGCAATTTTCCCCTGACCTACAGGACGGCGGCAGAGAAGACGCTGGATTGCCGCCATACTCGAAGAAATTGGACGGCTCCTGGAAATCGAGAGGAGGAGTGTCGCGGTCTGTGAAGAGGGATATTTTGCGCGGGCGAGATCTCGGCGCGCCGGGAGGAACGAATGACCATATGGCCCTTGGCCATCTATTTTTCGGCAGTACTGCTCATTGTAGTGGTGATGCTGGGTCTTTCGTATACCCTGGGACAGCGCCACGCGGAACCCGCAACCAGCTCGCCGTATGAGTCCGGCATCGTCTCCCACGGTTCAGCCCACGCTCGCTTGTCGGTAAAGTTCTTTCTGATTGCAGCCTTCTTTGTAGTCTTCGATCTGGAGGCGGTCTTTCTCTTCCTTTGGGCCGTTGCCGCCCGCAACCTCGGCTGGTCCGGCTATATAGAGGCCCTCATCTTCGCCGGCATCCTATTGGCGGCGCTTGTCTATCTCTGGCGCACAGGCGCTCTTGACTGGTACAGGGCCGCCCAAAGAGAGGAGCGGTCTTGATGCCTTCTCCTCTTGTCCAGCGCAATACACTTGTAGAATTGGTCCGTCCCGGCGAAGACCCGGCAGAAAATGCTGTGAAGCGTAGTGTGGTTTTTTCACGCCTTCAGGACCTTCTCAGTTGGGGCCGGAAGAATTCCATCTGGCCTTTCAATTTCGGGCTCTCCTGCTGTTACGTCGAGATGGCTACGAGCCTGACCAGCAAGTATGACATCTCGCGATTCGGCGCGGAGGTGATCCGCGGAACCCCGCGGGAAGCCGACCTGATGGTGGTCGCCGGCACGGTCTTCATCAAGATGGCTCCCGTCATTCTCCGTCTCTATGAGCAGATGATGGAACCCCGCTGGGTGATCTCCATGGGCTCCTGCGCCAATTCCGGCGGCATGTACGACATCTACAGCGTGGTACAGGGTGTCGACAAGTTTCTTCCGGTTGACGTGTATGTTCCGGGCTGTCCTCCGCGTCCCGATGCATTCGAGCAAGGATTGCTCCTGCTCCAAAAAGCTGTCGGCACCGAGCGGCGACCGTTGAGCTGGGTGGTCGGTCCACAGGAAACAGTACGTGCATCCCTGCCATCGCAGCGCGACCTTCATCGCGGAGAAAGACAGCGAGCCACAACGCTTCGCCCGGTAGACGAAATCTGACGATGCTTACCGTTGCTCCACAATCCGATGCTTCCTCTGCTCCCTTCGCAGAAGAACTCCGGGCAGTGCTTGGAGAAGATGCGATCACGGAGCAGGCGACCGAGGACGGAATTCCCACCTTCTGGGTCGCGCCGGAAGACGTCCACAACGTGCTTGGCCGGTTGAAGACAGGAGTCGATCGACCCTACCGCATGCTTTACGATTTGACGGCCATCGATGAGCGGATGAGAACGCATCCCCAGGACCCGCCGGCAGGCGACTTCACGGTCGTCTATCATCTGCTGTCGTTTGACCGCAATCAATTCATCCGTCTCAAGGTGCCTCTCAAAGAAGAGCAGACGACCATCGAGACCATTACCGATCTTTGGCCGGCGGCAGACTGGTATGAGCGGGAAGTCTGGGACATGTTCGGGATTCGCTTCGACGGCCATCCACACCTTGAACGTATTTTGATGCCGCGGACCTGGGTGGGACACCCGCTGCGCAAAGACCATCCCGCACGCGCAACGGAGATGGGGCCTTTCCAGCTTCCCGATGCAAAACAGGATGCAGAACAGGATGCTTTGCGCTTCCGGCCGGAAGACTGGGGCATGAAGCCCGGCCGCGATGGCCAGGACTTCCTTTTCCTCAACGTGGGGCCACAGCATCCCGGCACTCATGGTGTTCTGCGCGTGATTCTGCAACTCGACGGCGAAGAGATTGTCGACGCTGTCCCTGACATTGGCTTCCACCATCGCGGCGCCGAGAAGATGGGCGAGCGGCAGTCCTGGCACACCTACATTCCCTACACCGATCGCATCGATTATCTCGGCGGTGTCATGAACAACATGGCCTATCTGATGGCGGTGGAGAAGCTGGCGGGAATTCGTGTGCCGCCACGTGCGCAAGTCATTCGTGTCATGCTGGCGGAGATGTTTCGCATCATCAGTCATCTGGTCTGGTACGGCACTTTCGCGCAGGACCTGGGCCAGCTCTCGCCAGTCTTCTACACCTTCAACGATCGCGAGCGGGCCTTCGGCATCATCGAGGCCATTTGCGGTGCGCGCATGCATCCCAACTGGTTCCGGATCGGCGGAGTGGCGCAGGACTTGCCTAAAGGTTGGGATAGTCTGATCCGGGACTTTCTGAAGTATTTTCGGCCGCGCCTTGCCGAATACGACAAGGAAGTGATGCAGAACCGGATCTTCAAGAGCCGCACCAAGGGTGTGGGGGCGTTCACTACGGAAGAAGCGATTGAATGGGGAGTGACCGGACCCGGTTTACGTGCGTGTGGATTTGCGTGGGATTTCCGCAAGAAGCAGCCGTACTCCGGCTATGAACAATTCGAATTTGACATTCCCACAGGCGCTCACGGCGATTGCTATGACCGCGGCATGGTGCGCGTCGAGGAGATGCGTCAAAGCCTGCGCATTATTGAGCAATGCGTCAACAACATGCCGGAGGGCCCTTACAAGTCGCTCGATGCACTGGCTTGTCCGCCCCTCAAAGAACGCACCATGCACGATATTGAAACACTGATCACCCATTTCCTGGGTGTGAGTTGGGGGCCGGTGATTCCGCCCGGCGAAGCGCTTGGCGCCATCGAAGCTACAAAAGGGAACAACGGCTACTACGTGGTAAGCGACGGGAGTACGACTTCCTACCGCACCCGCATTCGTACACCATCGTTCGCGCATATGCAAATGCTTCCCGTGTTGGCCCGGGGCCGGATGATCCCGGATTTGCTCGCCATCCTGGGTGCAATGGACTTTGTGCTTGCGGACGTAGACCGATAAGACGAGGACATGCATGCTGACCATTGAAGAAAGAGAGGAGA
>JAJZNH010000608.1 GCA_021811745.1 Acidobacteriota bacterium | reverse complement strand
AATACCGGCAGCTCGTCAATGATCTGGGAGGCGAGCGCGCCGCTCACTTCTGTCCCGCTCATGCCCTCTGGTGGTGCTTTAACTTGCACCGTACCGGCCAGTTCGCTGTGCGTTTCCTCGATATTGAGAATGGCCACGTGCGCGCCAAGAGCCGTAAGCACATCGAGGAGCACCGCGCGGGTGGGATTGAGACCGAGAGAGCTGAGAACCAGATTGGAGCCCGGGAAGAGCGCGGCGGCACAGAGAAAGAACGCCGCTGAAGAGATATCGCCAGGCACGGCGCCTTCAATACCATGGAGGTTCTGCGGACCGCAGATTGAAACCGAGTTCGCGGTTCGAATGAGAGTGGCTCCGAAGGCGCGCAGCGCCAGTTCGCTATGGTCGCGCGTGCGCACAGCCTCCTGGACGGTGGTGATTCCGGCGGTTTGCAGTCCGGCGAGCAGGATGCACGTCTTGACCTGCGCGCTGGGAACCGGGGTGGTGTAGTCGATGGCGTGGAGTGGCCCGCCATCGATAGTCAGCGGCGCGTGGCCATCGGTGAGCGTGAGGTGCGCGCCCATCGCTTCCAGCGGTTTGCGGATGCGCTCCATGGGCCGGCGCGAAAGCGAGGCGTCGCCCACGAGGACAAAGCGTCCTTCCTGCGCGGCCAGCAGACCGGCCATCATGCGCATGGTCGAGCCGGAGTTGCCGCAATCGAGGGGATGGGTGGCCGGGGTGACACGGCCGGAGACGCCCTCGATCTCGACGGAGCTGCCGCCGGTGCGGGTGACCTTGGCGCCCAAGGCTTGCATGCAGGCCAGGGTCGAAGCGCAATCGGCACCGCTGGAGAAGTTGATAAAGCGCGACGTGCCCTCGGCGAAGGCAGCGAGCATGGCGTAGCGGTGGCTGATAGATTTGTCGCCAGGCAGGCGCAGACTGCCGCGGACATTGCGGGCGGGCCGGATGAGGCGTTCCTGAGCAGCGATAGGCAAGTGAACTCCGATAGGAAATGCGACGGTAGTCCGACCGAGCGAACGCGGCCGGCGGCGGGCGAGCAAACTCGAACCACCACGCAATGCGCGGCTGCTTCTGAGTTTAACGGACGGGATCAGGCTGTGGTGAAACGCACACCACGGCCGGGCCGACCCACTTATACAGGCCGCCACCGGCCGCTCAGAATGCCTTGTGTCTATCCGGCAGCCCGCTCTTACATCTCGTCAGCGGAAGGGCCGTAGGTGCCGGGGATCTTGGCGCCGAGCAGGCGGAGGTAGACGCTCAGCTGGCCACGGTGGTGAACCATGTGGTTGATGACCACGTCGCGGAAGACCTCGTGACGCGGGGCGTCAATGAACGTCTGGCCACCAAAGATGAACTGCCAGTGCTGGTCCCACTTCTCAGACGAGACGGCTGCGAGAGCTGCGCGGCCGGCGGGCAGTTCGCGGTCGAACTTTTCGAGCAGGGCGGCCTTGCTGGCGGGGACATAGGGATCCCATTTGTGGTCGGCGGCGAACTCCAGTTTGTCCTGGTTCAGGACAGAGAAGGGCCAGTGGCCGGTCATGTCCGTGATGTGGCCGGCCAGACGGCCCAGGCTCATGGACTTGGGGTGAGGTTTATAGCTGAGGTCGGCATCGGCGGGAATAGCTTCGAGCATCTTGCGGGTTTTGGCGGCTTCGCGGTCGTATTCAGCGATCAAATCCTTATGAAAGTCCATCGAACAACCTCCTGTGTTGTACAGACAGCATAGCCCATCCTTTCGAAATAGGCGAAGAAAAAGCGATGAAAAGTCGAGCGAAGATCTCGAATATCCGTTCAGGTCCGCCATTATTTGGGCAGAGCGAAGGCCACATATGCGCCGCCGACGGGGCCCTTGGGGTCGCGGCCACCGCTGGCGGCGATGACCACATATTGGCGGCCATCGACCATGTACGTGGAAGGAGTCGCGATACCGGCGAAGGGCAATTGCGTCTGCCAGAGCAGCTTGCCGGTACGATCGTCAAAGGCGCGAAACATTCGGTCGTAGACGGTGGCGCCGATAAAGAGAAGGCCGCCGGCGGTGACGATGGGACCCCCGTAGACCTCGGAGCCTGTGTTCTTGATTCCCTGGCGGGCCAAAGCAGGGTACTCGCCGAGAGGAATCTTCCAGAGGTAGCTGCCGGTCTTGAGGTCGATGGCGCTGAGCGTGCCCCATGGAGGCGAGATGGCGGGATAGCCATCCGGATCGAGAAACTTGCGGTAGCCGGTAAAGATGTATCGATTGGGCGGGGCGGCGGTTGGGGACGCCTGCGCGGCCGCAGCGGAGCCGGTTTCAAGATAGTGCAGCAGGGTCTGGAGGCGAGGGCCTTCGATGCCGGGCATGGCCGGCATGCGACCGCTGCCCTGATGGATTTTGGCGGCGATTTGAGCCGAGGTAAGGCGCTTGCCGATGCCGATGAGCGAGGGGAATGTGGGCGGCGATCCAGCGCGATGCGTGCCATGGCAGACGGCGCACTGCTGCTGGTAGACGCGTTCGCCCGGGCCAGCGCCGGCGGCAGCCTGAACCAGGCCTCCGGTCCAGGCCATCTGCGTGGAATCGACATAGAGCGTATCGGTGGATGGGTCGATGGCCGGACCGCCCCACTCACCCCCGCCGTCGAAACCGGGGAAGACCATGGTCTGCTTGTTCAAGGCCAGGGGATAAAACTGGCCGCCGTTGCGGAAGGTACGGAACTGGCCGAGCGCCCAGGCATGCGCCTGGGGCGTGCGGGTGGTGAGCGTGGCGGCGGTGAGGCGCTGGCGGGCAAATGGCAAGGGCCAGTCCGGTTTGGGCTGTGTGGGCGAGGTCACCTCGCCGGGAACCGTGCTGGGCGGGTAAGGATGCTCGTGGATGGGAAAGAGCGGCCGGCCGGTGAGCCGATTGAAGAGGTAGAGATAGCCCTGCTTGGTGGTCTGGGCGATGGCAGGGATGGTCTTGCCGTTGCGGCGGACGGTGTAGAGCGCGGGCGGCGAGGGGAAATCCCGGTCCCAGATGTCGTGATGGACGCCCTGAAAGTACCAGAGCAGCTTGCCGGTAGAGGCGTCGAGGGCAAGCAGACAGTCGGCGTAGAGGTCGTTGCCGACGCGGTCGCCTCCGTAGAAGTCCATGACCGCGGAGCCGGTGGGGACGTAGACGATGCCGCGAGCCGCGTCGAGGGTCATGCCGGCCCAGTTGTTGGCGGCTCCGGCGTTCTTCCACGCGCCGGCCGGCCAGGTGTTGTAGCCGGGCTCGCCGGGCCGCGGAATGGTGTGGAAGACCCAAGCGAGCTTTCCGGTAATCACATTGAAGGCGCGAATGTCGCCGGGAGGCGCGGGATGGGTTTCAGGGTTGCGGCCACCGACGATGATGAGGTCTTTGTAGACGATGCCGGGGGTGGTGAGGGCGATGGACTGCTGCAGGTAGGGCTGGCGGAGGCCCTTGCGCAGGTCGATACGGCCATGATCGCCGAAGCTGGGGATGGGCTCGCCGGTGCGGGCATCGAGGCAGTAGAGGTAGTTCATGACGCCGGCGAAGATGCGAGCCTGGTGGCCGTTGGTCCAGTAGGCGACACCGCGGGCGGGCTGCGTGGAGTGAATGCCGGAGTCGAACTCCCAGAGGAGCTTGCCGGTGGCGGCGGCGAGGGCGATGACCCTCTCGTGGGGTGTATAGGCGTAGAGTGCATCGCCAACGATGAGCGGGTTGGTCTCGATGCCGCCTTTTTCGCCCGTATTGAAGGTCCAGGCGAGGCGGAGGCGATGGACGTTGGCGCGATTGATCTGGGAGAGCGGGGAATAGTGGTCCCCGTTGGAACCGCCGTTGTAGACGGACCATCCCGTGGTCTGCGCCGCACAGGCGAGGGCGGGCAGGAGCGCGAGGCAGGCAAGGCTGCGGCGGAGTGAGATCGAGAATGGAATCAAGATTCGGAACAAGGGAAGGCCCTCGGAGGACGTCAACAGCCATGGTACAGGGGGCACGGGATGCGGCGGAGGCGCAAAGATGAGCGCGGGGGGACTCCAGTCCCCGAGAGGCACGCCCTCACCCCCCATGGTTTCTGTGAGCAAATATTCTATTTTCAGCAACTTGAGCGAGGGATCGCCGCGTAAATATTTGAAAAGCCATATAGTTACTCGCAGAAATTAGAAAATAAAGGACTTACGGCAACGCCTGGACTGCCACAACCTCTTGGACTCTACGCAAGGCCGCTGCCTCCCGATGGCCGCTTCGGCTTGAATCCAAAGGCTTTGCAATCGATGGACCCAGGAAATGCGCGCAGGCGCATCTCTCGTGATTTTGCAGCGGGGATCGCACCGTCTCCCGGCCTCGATGTCGCCCCCAACGAGCGCGATCTTACGCGGGAAGACCACAATTCTGGCGCGTCGCCTCGGAAAGAGCGGATGCGGCGCACTTCTCGTTCTTCAGGTCAAGATAGCAGACTGGAAGAAATATTCTGCAAGGCGAGGTTGAGGCCAGGGTAATCGCATGGTTGGGAAGCCTGCGAATGACTGGCTGTTTTGAACACAGAAGGAGCCGGCTCGGGCGACAGAAGACGTTCATGCAATGGCCCCAGGCGCCGCGATGGTTCGCGGCATCCCGACTCACCGGAGGTTCTATAATTTGAAGCCCGTTTGATGCAAAGGAGTATTCTCGTGCGAAAGATTCTTCTGTTGCTCACCGCATTCCTGCTGATTCCCGCGGCGCCTCTTTTCAGCCAGAAGCCTCATGCGTTGGTCCTGAGCGGCGATTTTCCCTTTACCCACGACCCCTCGATCGCTCACGAGGGAGACACCTACTATGTTTTCTCCACGACCATGCGCGCGAAGGAAGGACAGTTGCCTATCCGCTGCTCTCACGATCTGCACGCCTGGAAAAGGTGCGGGTATGTCTTTCAGCAGATTCCGGAGTGGATTCAGCGAGCAAGCCCTGAGACAAAGGGCCTTTGGGCGCCGGACATCTCTTATTTCCACGGCGAATATCATCTCTACTACGCTTACTCGCGGTTTGGCGTAAATACATCCGGGATCGCTTTGGCCACCAACGAAACACTCGATCCCAAGAGTCCGAAGTACCGCTGGCAGGACCGCGGCTTGGTACTGAAGTCGACGCGCGCGGATGACTACAACGCCATCGATCCGAATATCGTGCTCGACGCAAAGGGGCAGCCATGGCTGTCTTTCGGCAGTTTCTGGGACGGCATCAAGATGCGCCGGATCGATGCGGCGACCGGCAAGCCCTCTGCCAGCGATCCCACGCTCTATTCGCTCGCCCGGCGCGTGAGGCCGTCCAACCCGGCTCCGGCCAAGCCCGGCCTGCCTGCCGACTGGCAAGCCATTGAGGCGCCCTTCCTTGTACGGCACAACAACTTTTACTACTTATTTGTCTCCTACGGATTATGCTGCCGCGGAACCAGGAGCACTTACCGCATCATGTTCGGCCGGTCTCGCAAAGTTACGGGCCCCTATGTGGATGAGACCGGCAAACCGATGCTGGAGGGCGGCGCAACCCAACTCATGGCGGGCAACAGCCGCTGGGTGGGCCCGGGCGGCGAGTCAATCCTGCAGCGGGCGGAAGGCGACTTGATTGTCTTTCATGCCTACGACGCCATTACCGGCAAACCCGCGCTGCAAATCTCAACCCTGACCTGGCAGAACGGCTGGCCGCACGCGGCGCTGGGAACCACCGGCAAATCGAGATGATCCACAGCATGAGGCGAACTCGGTTGCGGCACCGGAAACGACCTCCATAGATCCCACGGCACGCCACCACGATTGGGATGGCGGCGGCGGGAGCTACTTTTCTGAGTTCCACGTGCGAGGAGCGACGGATATCTGGATCCCCGGCGCACAAACTTTTGTTGGGACGAAGGCCCAGGAGGCTTGTGGAGATTGCTTCAGCCCGCGCCCCACTCGGTGGGAGGGTTCGGCGGCCGTGTGCTGGTTCCAAAGCCTCGGCCGGGATGCCGCAACCCTCTTTCCGCACGAAGAGAGCAACCGCGGGCCCTTTGACTCCGCCGCCGCGGCGGCCTTTGCTCAGGATGACTGGCAGTGAGCGAGTGGCCGATTCTTCGTTCGCTCCCATGAACGGAGCGGCCCGTTGAAGCTTCAGGAATACGGGACGCGGGGTGCGGGCGCGGCTGCGAAGCTACTTTGCGGATTCGTTTCCCTTTGCCAGGAAGCGCTCCATGAAGCCGGTGTCGAACTTCCCTTCCCTGAACCCTTCATTCTGGAAGATGGCCTGGTGGAGAGGGATGGTGGTGTGGACGCCTTCGACGATGAACTGACCGAGGGCACGCGACATCTTGGCGATGGCTTCGGCGCGGTCGTGGCCGTAGACGATGAGCTTGGCGATGAGGGAGTCGTAGTAGGGCGGGATGACGCCTTCAGCGTAGAGAGCCGTGTCGACGCGGACGCCGTTGCCGCCCGGGACGTGGAAGGCGGTGATCTGGCCGGCCGAGGGGGTGAACTTTTCGGGATGCTCGGCGTTGACGCGGCACTCGATGGCGTGGCCGCGGATTTCAAGCCTGGGCGGGAGGATTGTGTCGAGGCGCGCGCCGGCCGCGATGCGAAGTTGGGCCTTGACCAGATCGACGCCGGTGATGGCCTCGGTGACCGGGTGCTCGACCTGGATGCGGGTGTTCATCTCAATGAAGTAGAGATGATGATCCTGGTCCATGAGGAACTCGACGGTGCCGCAGTTCTGGTAGCCGATCTCGGACATGCAGCGGCAGAGGGTGTGGCCGATCTCCTCGCGGAGCTTGGGCGAGACCTGGAGCGAAGGCGCTTCTTCAATGAGCTTTTGATGGCGGCGCTGGATGGAGCACTCGCGTTCGAAGAGCGAGGCCACGTTGCCGTGCTCGTCGGCCAGGATCTGGAACTCGATGTGGCGGGGGTTCTCGACGAACTTTTCCATGTACAGCTCACCGTTGCCGAAGGCGCCGGCGGCCTCGGCGTTGGCGGCGTGGAAGAGGTTAGCCATCTCTTCGGGCGCGCGCACGACTCTCATGCCGCGCCCGCCTCCGCCGGCCTTGGCCTTGAGGATGACCGGGTAGCCGATCTTCCTGGCCCAATGCTGGGCATCCTCGGCGGTATCAAGAACGCCGTCGGAGCCTGGCAGGATGGGCACATGGGCCTTTTTCATGGCCTGGCGGGCTTTTTCCTTTTCGCCCATCAGGCGTGTGACCTCGGGCGGAGGTCCGATGAACTTGATGTTGGAGGCGCGGCAGACCTCGGCGAAGTTGGCGTTCTCGCTGAGCAGGCCGTAGCCGGGATGGATGGCCTCGACATCGGCGATTTCGGCGGCAGAGATGACGGCGGGGATGTTGAGATAGCTATCGGCGGCGCGCGGCGGGCCGATGCAGATGGCTTCGTCAGCAAAGCGGACATGCAGGGAATTGCGGTCAGCCTCGCTGTAGATGGCAACGGTACGGATGCCCAGCTCGCGGCAGGCGTTCATGACGCGAAGCGCGATTTCACCACGATTAGCAATTAGGACTTTACGAAACATACGATCAGCGAGTTAGCAAGTCAGCGAGTTAGCGCGCTCTGCTCGACGGCTAGTCGAGGCGGATGGTAAAGAGCGGCTGGCCAAATTCGATGGCCTGGCCGTTGGAGACCAGACATTTAACAACTTCGCCGGAGGCGTCGGACTCGATTTCGTTCATCAGCTTCATGGCCTCGACGATGCAGAGGATCTGGCCCCTCTCGACGCGGTCGCCGGGAGAGACGAAGGAAGCGGCTCCGGGCGAAGGAGAACCATAGAAGGTGCCGACGATGGGCGACTTCACCGTGTGCAGGCCCTGCTCCGGAGGCGCGGCCGCGTTCGCGGCGGGCACCACGCTCGCGGCAGCCTGCGCGACAGCGGGCGGCGCGGAGGCCAGCAAGCGGGCGAGATCGCCAAGGCTGGATGGGGCGCTCTCGTGGGTGTGAAACTTGAGGCGTATCTTCAAGTCGCCGCGGTCCAGATCGAATTCGGCGACCTGATGAGCCTTAAGAAAGTTGATAAGTTGAGTCAGATCCTCGATATCTTCTGGTTTCATTCGTTCCTTAGCTTTCATCCGTGCAGTCGGTTTCGTACAGCTCAAAGCTCGATAAGCGCCTTAGGGGCGGGCGTCAGCACCTGGCCTCCATTGCGGGTTACGGCCACCATATCCTCGATGCGGATGCCAAACTGGCCGGCCAGGTAAATTCCCGGCTCGATGGTGACCACCATGCCCGGCTGGAGCCTGGCGGACTGTGCGGCCCCGATCTTGGGCGGCTCGTGAATCTCCAAGCCCACTCCATGGCCGGTGGAGTGCGAAAATGCCTTTGCCCATCCCTCCCGCCGCAAGATGTTGCGCGCGGCTTCATCCACATCCCCGCAACGAACGCCGGCGGCCACCGCAGCTACTGCTGCCTCCTGGGCTTCGAGCACGGCCTGATAAGCACGACGCTGGCCGGGCTGGGGATTGCCCAGGAAAACGGTGCGGGTCATGTCGGAGCAATAACCCTTGTGGATTATACCGAAGTCGAGCGTGAGGAAGCCTCTGCGGGGCAGGCGGTTGGCGGTGGCGCGGGCGTGGGGCAAGGCGGAACGTTGTCCGGAGGCGACGATGGTTTCAAAGGACATGCCCTCGGCACCAAGCAGGCGGGCTTGATGTTCCAACTCGGCGGCGACCTCAATTTCGCGCAGGCCGGGGCGGAGAAAGCCGAGGATGTGATCAAAGAGCTTGCAGCCCACGAGCGCGGCTTCAATCATGAGGGCCAGCTCGGCCTCGTCCTTAATGGAGCGCAGCGGCTCCACGAGCGAGGCCGCGAGGGGCACGAGCAATCCGCGGCGAAGGCGGGCGGGCAGAGCCGCCTTCCAACGGGCGAGATCGGCCACGGTTGTGCAGGCGGGATCGAAGCCCAGA
>JAJZNH010000061.1:8092-8867 GCA_021811745.1 Acidobacteriota bacterium | reverse complement strand
CAACGGATTTTTTTTAAGGCTCGCTCCAGAGCGCTCACTCCGTCCTGATCGGCTGCGCTCCACTTGGCGAAATACGAATACACCGTGCACCACTTGGGAAATCCTTCGGGAAGCATACGCCACTGGCAGCCGCTCTTGAGCAGGTACAGCACCGCGTTGAAGACCTCATACAAATCCACCTTGCGCGGCTTGGTGCGCTTGCGAACTCCCTCCAGCAGGGGACGAATCGATTCGAATTGCTCCCGGCCAATATCGCTTGGATACGGTTTTCTTGGCGTCATCCTCCACAACTACCGTCCCCGAGAAGCAAACGCATATAACAGCACGGATACCCCAGCCACAACACCCCCATAAATCGTAAACAGACTCTAAGAAGGCGGCCTTCTACGAAGCTGCAATGACAACACGAGCAGCGAAAACGATCGAGGCTAAGTGTAAGACTTTCGAAGAGGGAGATCCGTCTTATCCCGGCTAACCTTGCGCGAAGCACAATTCCCGTGTGCCAGGTCCTTCGAGCGCGACCGGTTCAATGAAGAGCCTGCCAGCCAGCGAGCAGGCCACGGCGCAGGAGTTCGCGTTTAGCGCGCGCGGTTACGTCGCTTTGCATACGTGGGGAAAGCCGGTGGTCGCAGACATAGGCCTTGATGTGCAGGCGCTGGTAAGGACGGCGATCGAACTTGTCTTCGAGGAGCACGATCACCGGCTTGGCGGGGTAGAGGTAAGGGCTGGTGTACGCAGCCTCGGAGCCGATGCGGATGGCTTCATCCGGATCCAG
>JAJZNH010000061.1:0-8082 GCA_021811745.1 Acidobacteriota bacterium | reverse complement strand
GTCGGGGGGCAGATAAAGATAGGTTTCCACCTGACAGTGGGGTACGCCGGAGTTGGAATCGAAGACCTTGTTGCTCAGAATGTCGGCGTTGGGGATGGTGACCAGCGTATCGCCGAAGGTGTAGAGCTTGGTGCTGCGCAGGCCGATATTGAGGATCTCCCCGTAGGCGTCTCCCATCTGGACCAAGTCGCCGACTTGGTAAGGCCGGTCGGCCAGAATCACCAGGCCACCGATGAAATTCTTGACCAGATCCTGCGCGCCGAGACCGATGGCGATGGCCGCCGAGCCGACCACGGCCAGGAAAGTCTGCCGCGTGGGCGCGAGCAGATGGAAGGCCAGAAGCATGGCGGCGAACCAGAGAACGATGCGCAAGATGGGATCCGCCGCTTTTGCAAGGAAACGAATGCGCGGGCCACGGCGGCTGATTAGATCGAGAAACCTGGTGGCGTATCGAATGAAGACCCAGGTAGCAGCCAGGATGATGAAAGCGGAAAGGATGCGGCTGAAGGTGAAGTACTGGAAGATGTCGCGGGCCGCTGCGGCTTCGCCGAATTGCATGTGGGCACCTCGCTAGAGAAGATTTTGCCGGCTGAGGGCTTCGCGCACGAAGCGTTCCGCCTGGGGACGGACGCGCAGTCCGGCAAAGGCCGGCTCTGGCTCAGGCTCCAGGATTTCAAGCGCCTCCAGCCGTTCGAGCCGAAGGCGAGCCTCATCGGCGGTCAGGATGAGCACTTCAGCCAATTCGTCCGGTGTGAGGCTGGAGTGTTGCAGGACTGCCTGGAGGATGAACAGGTCATCCACAGCCAGTTCTGCCTCCAGGTGCTTGTAGTTGGGGTCCAGCGGTTGGAGCATGCGCACCATGGCACCTTCGATGCGATCGACGCTGCCCAGCCAAAGCTCAAAGGCCGAACGGAAGAGGCCTTGGGATTGGCGGTAGAGGGCATTCAAGAAAAGTTGCCGGGGAGTCTGCTCCAGGCCGGCGAATCGGCGCAACCGGCTGATGTGGGCATCACCGGGAGGCACAGGCGCGAAATGCAGTCGGAGGCCGGAGAGTGTATGCCGCTGCAGGATGGCCTCGGTCATGTGCTCCTGACTTACGGCCATAGCGTTAATGCGATGTGAGAAGCTTCTGCTCAGGCCGGCGGCGGCGTCGAGATAGCGGAAGGAGACGCGGTTCATGCTGATGATCCACAAAACGAAGCCAGAGGTCGCGGACATGAGGCGCAGAAAGCCGCGCAGGGCCTCGAAACCGTTCATGCAGCGCAGGAAGGTGCGCTCGAACTCCTCGAGGATGACCACCTGGCGTCGACGATTGAGGGCTGTGACTAGGTCGGCGCCGGAGGAAAGGTGAAAGAGATCCCGGAAGAACTCATCCATTTGCTGCGGGCTGCGGATGCGCTGTGAAAATTGGGCGCGCAAGACTGGCACGCTGGGAAACGCAATCCGGGCGGCGCAGTTGAGCAAGCTGGTCTTGCCGCTGCCGCGGGCGCCGGTAACAAGCACGGTAACGCGCTGGCCCGACTGCCAGAGTGAGAACACGCGGCTCAGGCCCGTCATCTCTACCTCGCGGCCCACGAGGTAGCGTTCATCCTCGACCGGCGCCAGGCTGAAGAGGCGCTGATAGAGGGCGGGAAGGCCGCGTGGCCGAAGCTGGGCTTCGAGGACGGCGCTCAGAGGCGTACGTTCCACAAATGCTTCAAGTTGCTGCTCGACGGGCGGCTGTTCCCAGCCCAGCTTCCAGGCCAGCCAATGAAATGCTTTTATGGCCAAGCCGTAGAGGCCGCGGGATGCGGTGCGCAAGGAGCGGAGGGCGGTGTGCCGAAGATGGCGTGCAGCGCGGGGGACACCCTGCCGTGTGAGCAAGGCAAATCGGCCGAGTTGCCCGGATTCGAGGGCCGTATGCGTCTCCAGCAAAGCGAGAGCCTGAGCGCGGCAGAGGCCGGTTTCGGCGCCTGCTTGCGCATCAGTTTGAATGTCCTGCCGGTGCTGCAACAGCGCGAGAGCATTGGCCGCAGCCTCGCGCGAAAGATCGAAGGCCGATCCAGCGCCGGACTGCGCAGCTTCAAGCCCGAAGGCGACCACCTGCCGCGCCTGCTCGATGTCGCGAATCACGGCGGTGTGCTCGGTTTCTACTTCGCGAAAGCCCTCGCGGGCAGCATCAATGCCGTTGTGGTTCAGTGCATGGAGCGCAACCGATTGCGGATACAATACCCGCCAGCGGCTTCTCCACCGTTCGCGGGTGCGGAAGGGCCGCACAGCCTCCACTTCGGCGGGCAGCCGTTCCTGGACGCAGCGTGAGACACGGTCCACCCAGTCACGGGCGCGTTGTTCAGCAGGGAGCAGGTTGGCCTGGGGAGGCGGAAACGCCTCCTGACCGTGGTGTGCCTGCCCTGTTTCGAGCCAGGCTATGGCCCCATCCATCTCCTCGAGGACATCTTCGTGCTCGGCGCGCAAAGAATTCAGAGAACTGCGGGTGCTCTGAATCGCCTGGCGCGCCACAGCGGTGAGTTTGCGTTCGAGATCAATGGCGGCGCGCACGGCGCGGTACTGGCGATGCCATTGGCTGAAGTTGCGATCCCATTGCTGCACGATCTTTCTCTGGCGGCGATCCGAGAGTTGGGGTTTGCGGCGCAATATCGATCGAGCCAGCGAGGTGGGAGACTTCTGGGCCCAAAGGCAGTAGGAAGACAGGAGACCGTTGGCGTGGCCGACCAACGCGGTTTCGGTGTGCAGCCACCAATCGCGTTCCTCGGCAAACGCGGCGTCGTCGCCATTGCTACCAGCCAGCGCGGCTAGTTGGTGGCGGCGGTATATTTGCCAGGCAGCCAACAGATGGAGGCCGGATCGCGCCAGATGGCGCTCAAATGCTTCGTCGATGCGCGCGCGGCGCTGAATCTGAGCCCACAGGTTGGCCAGAGCGGTCTCGCGGAATGGCAGCGGGTGAGGGGATTTGCGGCGCTTCATCCAGGGTTTGTGCCAGCGTCCGGGGGCGTCGGGAGCGGCGATAGCGGCCAACTCGGCCCCGGAGATTTCGATCACGCGCGGCAGCGTGCGCGCCAGGTCGTTCATCTCCAGGCGGTGCTGCTCGATGGCCGCGAGCGACCGGCCGATGGGCTTGAACCTCTCGAAGGCGCCCAGCGGATCGCCGAAGAGTTGGTCCGCCACATTGTTGAAGAGGTGATCCAACCCCGCCAACGTCTCCGGCTCGGCATCGCCGGGAGCGATGGTGTCGAGGCGGCTCCGCAGTTCTTCCATCAGCTCGCGGAGATGCTGCCAACTGGCGGCCATTTCACCGGCTAGACGCTCATTGGCAAGCTGAAACTTGGTGCGAAACTCTCTCCAGATTTCGGCTGGAAGCGCGCACATGATCTATTACTTTACAATCCTCTGCCGCGAACGGCCAGAGTCAATTGCAGTCTCTCATCGCAGGCGCAGCATTTGCGTCCGCCGGCATCGTCGTTATTGGCGTTAGTCGTCGTCATCGTCGTGGCGGGATTTCTTGACAGGCGCCAGAAGCATGGCGGGGACTGGCTTGTTGCCCATGGCGTCTTTCCACAGGATGATGTTCAGCGCCTGCGTGGGAGCGCGGTCTTCATGGGTGAAGTCCATCTTCATGCTGGCGCGGGCGCCGTAAGCGTTTTTGGCGTTGGCCTTGTAGATGAGGCCGTTCTGCTCATTGGCATAGTCGGCGTTGTAGGGGGGCTGATTGCCAGGGCCGGCAAAGAGCGACGAAAGCACGGAGCAGAAGGCATCGTTGTTGTTCATGGGCGGCAGGCCAAGCAGCATTTCGATGGTGCGGAGGACGCTGACCGTGGAGTAGAAATGGCTGTCGACGAAGGGACCGCCGTAAAGGCCGCGTGGCGAGTACTTGCTGACGACCAGAGCGATGCTGCGGTGGGCATCGACGTGATCGGGGCCGTTCTGGGCGTCGTCCTCGAGGATGAAGAAGGCGGTGTCGTTCCAGAAGGGCGAGTGGGAGACGGCATCGACGGCGCGGCCGACGGCGAGATCGTTATCGGCGACGGAGGCCTCCGGCGCGGAGTAGCCGGGACGGGTTCCGTTGGTGTGGTCGTCGGGCAGCCAGATGAGAACGAACTGCGGCATGGTGTCTTTGCCGTGCTTAAGGTCCGCGACCCAGCCCTTGAAGTGGCGAAGGAAGATATCCATGCGAATTTGGTCGGGAATGGAGAGATTGAACTCGGGATACTCGGAGGCGAAGTGGCCTTCGAGCTGCTGCTTGGTGGCCACGTTGGAGGCCATGACGGGGATGGGCCATGCCCACTTGTTGGTGCCGCCGCCCCAATCGGCGGGGATGGGCTGGCCAGGCTCAATGGCCGGGCGCTGGCAGGGGCTTCCTTGGCGCATCGGGCCGTTCTGCGGATTGAGGACGGCTTTTGTGTCGCAGAAGGTGGAGGAGATGAACTCGCCGAAGTCGTAGTAGGTTTTGCGGTGCGTAGCGAGATCGCCCCAGATGTAACCGCTGGAGGGAGCATCTACGTCGGGGATTTTTTGGAGCAGCGGCAAGCCGTCGGCGACCACGCCCTGGTAGTCGTAGGTATGCTCGCCGCCGCGATAGTTCTGCTGCCAGGTCTTCTCCAGAAAGTCAGAGCTGATGGCGGCGGTGGACCAGTTGTGGCCGTCGCCGGAAACCTCGCCGGAGTCGTAGAAGTTGTCGAGGACTCCGAACTGAAGGGCCAGCTTGTGCTCATTGGGGGTGATCTTCGCGCCGTACATGGCCAGGCCGGGGTCGCCGTTGCCGACCTGATGGCCAGCGTAGCTGAGATCGCCAAGGATCTGATCGTAGGCGCGGTTTTCCTTAATGATGTAGATCACGTGCTTGATGCGATCCTGTGCGCCGCCGGCGAAGACGATCTTTTGCTGTGCAGCCTTGAGTCGGTTGGACTGGATGACGTTGGCGGTCCAGGCAGCGAGGTTTGCGGAGATTTGAGAGGTATCGAGGGTGGCCAGCGACCCGTAGACGAGCGTGGCGATATAGGTGAAACTGCTTCGGCGGCCAAGGGACTCGCCGGCGACCTGCCGCTGGGGAAAGTCGTTGGGGCCGGTGCCCTTGCCTTTGTCGGTGGCGACGTAGAGCTTTGCTCCGAAGGACGAAGAAATGAGGGCCAGCGATAGAGGCATCCAGTCCGTGGGGATGAATCCGAGGGGCTCGACCATTCCCTGGCGCGCGGCCTTGGCTGTCAGCTGGTGGGTGTTGATGACGGCCACCGAGTTCGTGCCCAGGTTGGCGGCGTAGAGGCGGCTGCCGTTGGCGTTGAGGGCGAGGGCGACGGGCTCGGCACCGAAGTAGCTCTGGTCGGGAAGGCGGGTGTCGAAGTAGCCCTTGACGGAGAAGTCGTCGCCGGCAACGTTGACAGCGGCGACGGCGTCGCGGTTGGAAAGCGAGACGTAGAGGGCTTTGCCGTTGGGTGAGAGCGCGAAGGCGGAGGGATGGGTCCCGGGAGCGATAGGGCTGGTGGGCTTGAGCAAATCGAGCCTTCGGCCCACGGTGTCACGGATGAGATTGAGCTCGACGATCTGGGAGGCGTTCCAGAGGGCGACAAAGGCGCGCATACCATCCTTGGAGACGGCCAGGGCAACGGGATAGGTGGAGGGTACGGTGTCGCTCTCGGAGAGATCGAATCGGTGTTCTATGGCGCCGGTAGCGGCGTCGAGCAGTACCACATCATCCGAGAGGTTCTCCGCGACGAGTAACTGCTCATGGCTGGCAGGACCGACTACGGCGATGGCGGCGGGGTAAGGAATGCCTATGTGGCCGGGTTTTTGGCCGATCAGCAGGGTGGTGCGGCCGGCAGGAAGCTGGACGAGCGGCAGCGGGATGAGCCGCTGCGGGGCGATCTTGCCATCGGTGAAGCTGTAGACGGCGATAGCGTTGCCGGTATCGCCCTTGCGCTTGCCAGTAGGATCTGTGAGCGAGGCCATGCTCGCGTAGATGTGTCTGCCGTCGCGGCTGAAGGCGAGGCCGGAGAAGAGCGTCTGCCGGGCGCGGAGAGCGGTGCGGGCATCGGGAAAGTCGGTCAGCTTGCCGGTTTGCGTGTCGAGGACCGCGAGCGACTGGTCGTAGCGGGATTCGTAGGTTCCGTAGC
The DNA here is from genome assembly GCA_021811745.1 of Acidobacteriota bacterium. The sequence continues at coordinate 1,978 of JAJZNH010000061.1, read as the reverse complement.
CGGCGTTCACGGTGACCACGTACCGGCGGTCAGGCGAGACGGCCATGGAGATGGGCAGACTATTGAGCCGCTCTGGATGGCCGGGAATCATGCCGATCAGTTGCTTGCCTGTAGGCAGATTGATGGTCTGCGCCGGAAGAAAATCTAGCCCCAGGAAAAGGGACGCAACGGCAAGAGCGGACAGAGCCTTGATACGCATGGATCAGCCTCGATACGGAGCGTTTGTGCAGGTTTATGACAATAAGGTTACAGCCAACAAGCGGGCCACGCCAGCTTACAGCAGGCATTGTATAGGCAAAGGATGAATCCGCAGTCACTGGAATCTGGCAGCGGAGGGTGAGGGCCGACAAAGCGAAGCTGTATGCGGCGCCGTCGTGCTTCCCTGCCCGGTCCTACCAGTGCATCGTCGCCGGATGGGCGTCAATATAGGGCTCCAGCTCCGCCGTGTACTGCTTGATAGCAGCTCGCAATGCAGGAATGTTGGGTGAACCCGCGCGAAGTAGATAAACTGTCCGCGTCGGCAGAACTCGCATGGGCACGAGTTGCGCCGCTTCCAGGATATTGGCCTCGATCTCGGCGACACGCAGACCCTTGTGCCAGTCCGGGTTTGGCGAAGCGAGCCACGCCTTCCCTTCGGCTACCGACGTGGTAACCCAACCCTCCCGGTCAGGATTCTCGAGCACGACATGGGGGCCGCGATTCCGGAAGATGCCCAGCAGCGCCGCGGCGATGGATGGATCCCGCACCGTGCCATCCGGATAAAACACGCCGTGAACATGGCCCCAATACTTCGTGATCATGAGTTCCCAGATGTAGAAGCCAACATGCTGTTTTTGATATTCGTGCAAGATGATGTCATAGGGATTTGCGCGTCCGATACATCCCATCTCGGTATTGAAGAATGGCTTGTGCACCTTCGCGGCGAAGGCCTCGGCCCGGGTGAGGTGCGCGTCGATATCCTCCACGGTCGGGCTGTAGTCATGGAAGGAAAGAACGTCCACATAGGCTGCGGTATCTTCCATGCACTTCTCGTAGGTGCAACCAATAGTCGTGGGGTGCGTGTGATCCACCTCGTGCACTGTCTCGGCGAACAGTCGGGTGACTTGCATCCTGCGGGCAAGATCCTGCGCGCTGCGGGGATGCTCGCGGGTGCCTTGGTAATCCGGTTCGTTTTGCACGTCCCAGAAGGCCATGCTTGGCTTATTTTGGACGATCTTCGCGACCGCTCTGATCCAGCTTTGCATCTGCGCGTCGATATCGCCAGCGGCGAAGTTTGTTGCGCCCGGCCGGTTCATGTGCGGCACCAGCACCAGCATCACGCCGATTCCGTGCTTATGGGCAATATCCATAAAGGTGTTCAGGCTTGCGGAAAAGACCGCAGGATCCTGCTTCCAGGCGTCAAACGGGAGAAACACGCGCGTTTCATTCAGCCGGAGTTCATTTGCATAACCGAAATCCTGATCGACTTCGCGTGCGTTGAAATGAAGCCATATATCTCCAGATCGCTGTACGCTGGCAGGCGTGTAATTGAATCCGCGCACCCAGGAAAGACTCTTTGGTACCGTTGTCCCGGCTGCCGGTGATGCTTCGAAGGCAAGGACGAGAATTGTGCACGAGACTGCCAACATCATCCAATTACAGACTTTATGAAGTAAATTCGCTGAAGGTCCTTCCATGCTATGCCCCTTTCATGCTTGCTTGGTGCGCTAAAGTTGTCTCTTCGGAGTTTCCAGAAGGATACTACTCTCGGGACAAGAAGAACCGCGCGCTCTTGTTGCAGGCGCGCGGCTCCGGTCGGGCGATCGGGAGGGTTCTACCGGGTCTTTCCGGTCAGTTCTTGGTAGACAACCTCGCTGTAGCTCGGGAAATGGGGTCCATTTCCGGTCTGCCCAGGCGGCGGATCGCCCACGGCGGCCTCGATCTGTTGCAACGACTCGCCCTTGGCCACCAGGGACTTGATCTGCGCCCGCTCGGTTTC
>JAJZNH010001005.1:6718-8899 GCA_021811745.1 Acidobacteriota bacterium | reverse complement strand
TGAAGCGCTGGTTGCGGGGAACGCATCAGGGCTCGGTCACCGCTACACATCTGGATGCGTACCTGGACGAGTTCGCATTGCGCTTCAACCGCCGATAATCGCGCCGCCCGGGGAATGCTTTTCTATCGGTTACTGGAGAACGCCGTGGTCACGAAACCTACGCGTTACCGACCCTCAAGAGCAGTCCTGCCTACACAAAAACACAACAGGTAGTAGTCACTGTACTAAGGCAGCTACCCAACTACCCTTCATTTGGTGACAATGCAACATCGTGCAAGTTCGATTCTTCTTGAGAAAGAGCCACTTAACCGCACGGCTCCCGTAAAGAGCAGAATCGAAAAACGCTGTAGCGGTGACTGAAGCCGCTGGCGCACTTCGAGTTGCCAGACGGTCTTCGGAATAGGAAACATTTCCACCAAGATCCACATTCGCACGTTATTCGATGGCGCACCCTTCAGCTATGCGCAGCCGCGCCGTGATCCAGTTCTGTCCATCGTGCGTCGCCAAGAGTGTGGTGGGTGTTTGCCCGGCTGGGCGGCTGATTTCCCTGGACGGAAGCGGGCGTTCTTGCTCTTAGAACTTGCATTATCCGCAGTGCTTGATGCGGACAGTACAGCAACCGGAATGCCGAGTTCTATCACTCCTCACTGGCCGCCACCTTTAGGTGAGCCTCTTTGAAATTGCGTAATAGGGCTGGTTCGAGAGAGTGGAGTTGAACGCTGGATAGAGCCATACCGCGCCGTCTTTGCTCTGCAACTCAAAGTAATACTCCAAAGGGAAGGGAGACTGCGTGTAGTCGGCGGGGATGGCAGCTGCAAAGCCGTCTTGAACGGATCGCATCTCCATTCGCGACCACCGCTCCGCCTGGTCCACATGCCGATAGTAAAGATGCGCCGACGCTGGCGCATTCTCAGCAGGTGGCCGGGGAGCCCGCAACCGCAGGGCCAGCGCCTCGCCCGGATCGAAGGCTGGGGGCGGCGTATGCGCGCAAGGAACGCTTCGCCGGACAGGCCTGCCGGTGGCCGCAGCGATTACCCGCTCTAGATGCGGCTGCGCTTGTGCAGACGCCGGTGCGGCTTTCACCTTCTCCGCCATGGCGGCGAGGTCCGTGTCGATGGCTGGGATTCGGTCGCTCCAATCCCCTCGGCGCATGGGGATGCGCCCATAGGTGATGTCGTGGACGTAGACGGTGGCGGCGCGGGTGGCCATCGTTGCCCATGCCTTGCGGGCTGCCTTGTACTGGGTCAGGGCTAGAGCGCCAGCGCGCGGGTCCGTTGTTTGCTGGAAAATCTCGAACAGCACTCCGCTCCGGATTTTGGCCCCAAAGAAGCGGCCCAGCCCCACCTGAATCAAAACGTCTTCTTCCATGCGCCGGAAGCCGGGCGAGGCCGGCGCGGTGGTCCGGCTGCGCGCCTCGGCCAGCGCGCGGCTCGATGCGGCGGCAAAGTCTTCCATCCATTGCGCCACTTCAATCGGAGAATACTTGGGGTTCTGGCGGTCCGCCAGCAAGTCCGCTGCGTGCTCATTGATGCTGGAGAAAAGCTGCGGGTCGAGCGGGCTCACGGTACCAAAGCATCTTGGCTTAGGCGTGTCGAAATACGGCGAGGTCTCGCTGCCGATGACAATCGGCATGTTGGTATAGATCTCCGGCCAAAAGGCGTGGTTCGATGCCGAGGGAAGATGCGCGGAGGTCAGTAGGGCAAGGATCCGGCTGGCGTTTGCCATCGCCGTCTCCACAGGAATGGCGCCCGGCCCGAAATCGTCGCGAAGCGGCCGTCGCCAGGTTTCCGGATCGGCGTCGGGGTTGTAGAGCTTCCGTCCCCACATCCGGTAGTAATAGATATACTTCTCCCAATCGTATTTCGGATTGAGCGTCGTGTCCCCGTAGGCGCACCGGCTGCCCGGCAGGCCCGAGCCCTCACGGCCCTTGAAGGTCAGCGGCTCCATCAGGTCCAGGCCAGCCGCGCCGCAGAAATGCGAGGTTCGCCCGTAAGCCGCCGCCATCTCTGGATCGGCGGAAAGCAGATGGCGCTGCGTCCCAGGCCACAGCCGGTACCACAGCTTGTAGCGGACTCCCTCTTTGTAGAAGTCAGCGTAGCCATAGCGGGTAAACAGACGTGACCCGCCGCTCAAGCTGAACGGACCTCTTCCCTCTTCTCCGGGCTTGGGAATCTCCAGGGC
>JAJZNH010001005.1:0-6708 GCA_021811745.1 Acidobacteriota bacterium | reverse complement strand
CGCCTGCTCGTAGCCGAGACTCTGGTGTTCCGCCGAATACTTGGCGCCCAGCTTGACCGGCATTCCGGTATCCGCCGCGATATTGATCATGGTCTGGTTCACGCCCTTGGCGTGCATGTCGATCTCGATTGTTCGGCCGCACCCGGTGATAGCTTCAAAAAGTGTCCTCCAGAACGAGTAGTCGCCCTCCGGAATTCCGCTCTCTCCATGCACGCGCAGGGTGAGTCCCTTGATCTGTGGGCACTCCTTCAAAATCATCGCTAGCGCGGCGCGGCAATAGGGGGCGTGAGTCTCCGGTGTCAGCCCCTCGATGCGATGATACGCATGAGGGCTATCCGTCCATTGGTATGCATGGGTCCAGATGCCCAACTGGAAGTGCAGGCCGCGCGCGGCGGTCTCGGCGGCGATGAACTTGAGCGACGCCAGGTTTTTTGCCCGTTCCGCCTCGCTCAGTGGACGCGGATCCGGAAGCGGCTTCCCCTCGGGAGTCGCCAGTTGAATCACGCGCACGCCGCTGAATCCCGGCACATTGACCAGATAGGGATAAGGAAAGTGGAAATAGTCGCCTGTCACACCGCGGGGAAAGTCGTATCCAAGACCGAATGCCAGGCAAAAGCGGTTGAACCGGCTGGCGATGAGCAAATCCAGATAGCCGGGCCAAAAATCCCGGTCATAGAACCACGGCTTGTCTTCAATCTCACTGCAGAAATAGCGACCGACACTTCTGGCCTCGTTGGCAGGATGGTCCTCTTCGGGGCCGGTCAGATGCAACCCAAGGGCTGGTTCGGAGCCAAACCGGACTCGCTCGGCAAGCTCAAGCAGCCCGTAGATGTAGCCCCTTTGGTCGCTGCCGGAAACGAGGACGGCCGGCGCCTCCGCCATTCGCCCTGGCGTAAGCCGAAGACCCTCCGCGCCACTTAGCCCCGCGTCCGCTTGAGGAAATCCGCGAGCCAGCGCTGCGCCGGGGCTGGCCACCAGCACGTGAAACGCCGCGTCCCTGGCTTGATCAGGGGACTCCACGATCCTGCATTGTGCGCCCTTTGCCGCCAGCGACGTCCGTAACTGTTCCGCGGCCCATCGCACCGGCTGCGCAGCGGCAACGGGATCCTGAGCATCGATCGTAACTGCAAAGCGGAGGCTCGGCGCGGCCAGCGCGCCGCGAGTGAGATTGGCCGCGGATAGCGCTCCAGCCAGCTTCAAAAACTCTCTGCGCCGCATGGCAAAAAACGAATGATCTCTCATTGGCCCCCCATTGCTCTTAGGATTCACGCGCCTGGCCGCTATGTGGACAGCTTTTGCTGTTCAAGCACGCATCGGCCACGCGCAACCGTTCTACCGGCCGACCGCCGACCAGGTGCTCGGTCACGATCTCTTCTGCATCTTCCAACTTTACCCCGCCGTACCAGACACTTTCCGGATAGACCACCACCGTCGGCCCATGCTCGCACTGATCCAGGCAGCCTGATTTGTTGATTCGCACTCGCCCAGACAGTCCGGCTTCTTTCGTCAACTGGCTGAGGCGCGCGTGCAGTTCGCTCTTTCCATCGCTGGTGCAGGAAGGCCGCGGTGCGCCCTCGGGACGGACATTTTGGCAGACAAACACATGGCGCTCAAAGCCAGGCAAGCAGAAGACCTCCGCGGCGGACAGCACTCCCAGAGTAACCCGTGGACCCGGGTGGCGATTCCTTCTCTTGCCTTCCCCCGCGGTCTTCGTCTTCGTTCGCACCGCAACATGGGGCAGTTTTTCGAAAGTTTTTCTTGCGCACGCCTCTCCACCCCACCCCCATCTGCGAAAATGATTGCTTGACTATGAGTGCGGATGACCTCCTCTCGCTGAAAGACGATATGGTGGCCTTCATCGAAGGCCATGGATTGCGCCGCCTCCCTGGCTACGTCACGGAGGACATTCCTTCCATTCTCTGGGAAGGAAAGGGGAATCCCGATGCTTGGAAGGATTTTGTGGAGATGGCCAAGGATGTGGGCGCTCCCTTTGTTACTTTCAGCGAGATGACGCTGACGCGCGAAGAGATAGACGGGCTGGTCGAAGAGGCCAGAGAGATGAACTTCCCTGACGAAGAGGTTTCCGAGCTGATCGAGGCCAAGTGGCTCCGTAAGTACGCCGGCATGGTGGGCTACATTCAGCTCGGCTTTGTCTACCAGGGGCTGGTCTTCCTGCATGAAACCACTACCGAGTGGTACGAGCGTTTCCAGGCCTTGCTCGAAGATATTGAGAGTTTCCAGGATATCGCAATCGACGACGCCCACCCGCACGAAGACGAGGAAGAGTAAGGGGATTGAGTACCACTGGCGCTCGGGATCTCGCTTCCGTTTCGCAGCGTACGCCTCCGCGCCAGCGTTGGATCATTGCCGAACCTCATCCCGAGGCTGCCGCTGCTCTGGCCAAAGAGGCACGTTTGCCCCATGTGCTGGCGGAGTTGCTCTTGGCGCGCGGCATAACCGGACCTGCTCAGGCACACACCTTCCTGAATCCAGAACCGGCCCATCTTCATGATCCGTTCCTGATGCTGGGCATGACGAAAGCCGTCGAAAGGCTGGAGCGCGCCATCGCCGCCCGCGAACCGGTGCTGCTCTATGGCGACTACGACGTAGACGGAACCGCGGCCGTCGTCCTGCTTAAAACAGCCATCGAAATGCGTGGGGGCGTGACCCGCTTCCATGTGCCCCATCGCCTGCGCGAGGGCTACGGCATGCAGTCGAGCGTGCTCAAGACCGCACATGCCGAGGGGGTCCGTCTGGTCATCACCGTGGACACCGGCATGAGGGCCTTTGCCGAGGCCGAAACCGCGCGCTCGCTGGGGATGGACCTGATCATCACCGATCACCACCTGCCGGAACGCGAGGCCCCCGCAGACAGGTCTTCGTCCGTGGAGTGCCAGCGCGGCGACGGCTTGCCGTCGGCGTTGGCGATCCTCAATCCCAACCAGCCCGGCTGCCCTTATCCGGAAAAGGCGCTCTGTGGAGCGGCCATCGCGCTCAAGCTGGCCCAGGCGCTTCTGGAGCGGCGCGATCCCCTTCGCACGCGCGAAAAAACCCTGCCCAGCTTTCTCAAGCTGGCAGCCATCGCCACCATTGCCGACGCCGTTCCCCTGCATGGCGAGAATCGTGTCATCGCAGCCATCGGCCTGCGCGAGCTGCGCCGCCCGGTGAGCGCTGGCCTGCGCGCCCTGTTTGCCGCCGCCGCGCTTGATCCCGCCACAAAGCAGCTTACCGGTTTCGATGTCGCCTTCCGTCTGGCCCCCCGCATCAACGCCGCCGGGCGCATGGACGTCGCCTCAGACGTGATCGAGCTCCTTTCCACCCGCGATGTGCCGCGTGCAGCGGAACTGGCGAACAAATTGGAACGGCTCAATCGCGAACGCCGCGATACCGAAGCCACGGCCCTTGCCTCCATTGAAGCCCGCCTGGACCGAGACGCGGAACTCGCCGCTGAACGTCTGCTGGTAGTGGACGGGGACGGCTGGCATCGCGGTGTCATCGGCATTCTGGCCTCGCGCCTGGTCGAGCGCACGGCCAAGCCGGCCATTGTGGTCAGCGTCGAGGACGGCGTCGCTCAAGGCTCCGGCCGCTCCGTGGACGGCTTTGCCCTGCTCGACGCCATTGAAGGCTGCGCCGACCTCTTCACCCGCTTCGGCGGACATGCCTTCGCTGTGGGTTTTGCCATGCCCGCCGAACGGCTGCCAGAGCTCAAGCGCCGCCTCCGTCTCTATGCCGAAGAACACTTGGCCGCCCGCGAGCCCGAGCGCCTGCTTCGCATTCATGCCGAGCTGCCCCTGGACCGCATCACGCCGGTCCTCGTTGGATGGCTGCGCAAGCTTGAACCGCTGGGCCATGGCAACCCGGAGCCGGTCTTCATCGCCCGCCGCGCGCGTTTGCTCTCGTCGCCGCGTGTGATGAAAGAACGCCACATCCGCCTGGAACTGGCGCGCTCCGCGTCTTCACCCTTGGAAGAGACTCCGGTTCTGCCCGGCTCCAGCGGTGCCATCCGCGCTCTGGGCTGGAGTCTGGCCGGGCGTGCAGCCGAACTGGAACTTGCCGAGGGTAGTCAAATTGATCTTGCTTACCGTATCCGCGAGAATACAAACGCGGAATACGGCGGCCTGGAAGTCGAAATCCTCGGCATGAAAGCGGCGGACGCCTGAGATAACAAGGCCCACGGCGCACCGTGGGCCTTGCCAGTTCACGGCGGGAATTGACCTGCTCACCGGTTTCTTCCATGCGATTCACCCCTCGGTCCGCCACGGTTTTCAGAACGAGGCTGCGGGCGGGCGCCTCTTGGGGAACGTTCCTGCCGACCATATTCCTGCTGCGGACGCGATTGAGGCTGCGCCCTGTACTGTGGCTGCCGGCTCTGCTCTTGTGGACGGTATTGCTGTTGCGGACGGAACCCCTGCTGCGGCTGTTGACGAAATTCCTGCCGTTGCTGTGGCTGGTTCATCGGTCGTCCTTCAAAACCAGGACGGAACTCCCGCCCAACTGGCCGCTGGCCAACCATGTTCTGCGGGCGCCCGTGATTGTTGCGGAAGTAGGCGTTCCGGTCACGAATCGCCGCATTCATTCGCTGGGTCTGGAATGATGTCGGTCCCATGTGCCGTTCCCGTCCGGCCGCGAGCTCTGCCCGATTGGGAGCGTGTCGAATCCCGCCCGGCCCGCCACTAAATGCCACACGGCTGTTCCGCGCTACGGTGTAGCGATTCACGATAGACCGGTCCACATAAGTGTTGTGGATGTACCGCGTGTCCACGCGCATCACCGCCCGGTTGTAGTTGAAGATGCCGCCCTGCCACATGCCGCCCACAAAACCAATGCCGAAGTAGCCGAAACCGTAGTTCACGCCGCCGTAATAGCCCACGTGGCGGCCCCAGTAACCCGGATGCCAGATGTAGAGTCCGCTGGACCAGCCCCAATAACCAGGCGTCCACAATGCGCCCACATAAGGCGCCGGCACCCACTCACCAGGAACCCAGTAGTATCCATCCGGCCCGTAAGCCCAGTAACCGGGAGCCCACATCAACCCTGGCTGGGGACAAGGAGGTTGCACGTAAATGGGCAACGGCGGCGGCGCATACCCCACGCTGATGAAGACCACCGCGTACGAGGACGCCGGGATCGAGAAGACAAGCAGCGCCAGCAACATCAGGCGCACAGAGCGAAGGATTCGCATCAGAAAACCTCCTGGCTAATTTCCTACAGAAATTGCCTGCAACGCTGCGCGTTCAGTCATTGCCAAATGAAACCCTCCCGGCGCTAGGAAGTTGCTTCCCAAAGACGCTCCCTGGCGGCTTTCTCGCGGCCGTGCACCGCTTGCGTCTTTAAAGACAGACCGTTGCCTATTGCCGTTCCAAGTCCGGATGTTCTTTTGTACGTAATGGTAACGCGGTTGGGAGACTTCCTCTCGTCTCGCGCACGCTTTCGGCGGGCCGGGTTCCGGCTTATGCCATCAAAGCTTTTGCGAGCGATGTACGGTGCGCACGCCAACCACGCGACGCAGGCCCAGAACCATGCGATTCAGGTGGTCCAGGTCTTCAGCTTCCACCACAAATTCCAGGATGGCTTCGCCCCTTTCGTCGTGGCGGACTTCTACGCCCCGGATATTGGCGTTTTCGTCGGAGATCACTGCGGTCAGTTCCTTCAACATGCCAGGGCGATCATCGCAATAAACAGTGATCTTGACCGGATAACGCTGGGTCCGGCCCTGGCTGTCGCGGCTCGGCCGCGCCCACTCCACTGCGATGCGCCGGTCGCTCTCGTAGAGCAGGTTCTGAACATTGGGGCAGTTGCGCGCATGAACGGCCACGCCCTTGCCGCGCGTTACGTAGCCCACGATCTCTTCGCCGCGGATGGGGTTGCAGCAACGCGCGCGGTAAACGAGCAGATCATTCTGGCCTTCTACCTGGAGCGATTCCGAGTCCGCCAGCCGCAGCTTGCGCGCCGCCTCGCTCGCAGCCGCTTCGCTGCCCGGCTTGGTCTCCGCCTCGGCCCCACCTTGGCTGGCATAGCCCGGCGCCAGCTTGTTCAGCAGCTGGTGCGCGCTATGCTTGCCCTGGCCCAGGGTCGCCAGCAGGTCGGCGGCCGTGGCCACGCCGTATTCGCCGGCGATCCGGCTCAGATCCTGATCGCCAACCTGGCTCATCGGCACCTTGAACTTGCGCGCTTCGCGCTCCAGCAGCTTGCGTCCAATCTCTACAGCCCGCCGCCGCTGGTCCTCGTTGAGCCAGTGCTTGATCTTGTTCCGCGCGCGCGGGCTCTTGACGAAGGTGAGCCAGTCGCGGCTGGGCTTGTGGTCCTTCTGCGTGACAATCTCCACAATGTCGCCCGTGATCAGCTTGGTACGCAGCGGAACCATGCGGCCGTTGATCTTGGCGCCCACACACGTGTGCCCCACCTCGGTGTGAATGGCATACGCGAAATCCACGGGCGTGCCGCCGGCCGGCACCACCACCACCTTCCCTTTGGGCGTAAACGTGTACACCTCGTCGGGATAGAGGTCCATCTTCAGGCTGGAGAGGAACTCGTTGGGGTCGGTCATCTCCTTTTGCCATTCGACCAGTTGCCGGATCCAGTTCAGCCGCTCCTCGTCGCGGGCTGTCACCTCGCTCTTGCCGGCCTTGTACTTCCAGTGGGCCGCAATGCCCTCCTCGGCGATGCGGTGCATCTCTTCGGTCCGGATCTGCACCTCGAACTGGTGGC
>JAJZNH010000338.1 GCA_021811745.1 Acidobacteriota bacterium | reverse complement strand
GGTCAAGGAGGAGAAAGCAATTGACACACCAGACTGTCCAGTTAAATCGTGATTGCCCGGCTACAGAAATTCCGGGCGGCTATGTTCACACCTTATCCGCAGGAACGCCGGTGGTTATCGCACAATGTCTCGGTGGTAGCTACACTGTGAGCGCCGGCTATGGCCAGCTTATGCGCATCGAGGCCAATGATGCCGATGCACTGGGCTTTGCGGTGGCGCCGGTGGTAACGCCGTCCGAATTCAGCGAGCGAATGGTGTGGGAACAACTGAAGTCAGTGTATGATCCTGAAATTCCGGTCAATATTGTCGATCTCGGACTTGTATATTCCTGCGAGATTACCGAAAACAACGGTGCACACGATATTCACATCGCCATGACCATGACCGCTCCCGGGTGCGGCATGAGCGAAGTGCTTAAGGCGGACGTCGAACGGAGGCTTTCCAGCCTGCCAACTGTCAGGCAGGTCAATGTGGACATCGTGTTCGATCCTCCTTGGACGATGCAGCGCATGTCAGAAGCGACTCGGCTGCAATTGGGCCTGGATTGAAACCTCTAACGCGGCAAGATCGCCATTCGTATTTTCTTTTAAACTCGCTGGAACACCTTAGGGCTACGAGGGTGCCCTGAACTCGTCACCAAAGCTTGCGGCCAGCAGCGTCTTCTGTTCGAGCGCGTGCGCCTTGGCGGAGCCTGTAGCGGGGCTGGCGGCAGCCGATCGCTTCACAGTGCGCACCTGGCGACCACTCGCCAATCGCCGCAGCCTCGGCACGACAAACGAAAATGCCCCCATATTAGCCGGCTCCTCTTGAGCCCACACAATCTCATGCGCGTTCGGATAGCAATCGAGCGCCGCCGCAATCTCCGCTTCCGGCCATGGATAAAGTTGTTCCAGGAACAGGATTCCCGTATTCGAGTCTTTTCGACGGGAGCGCTCCACGCGCAGTTCGTGGCCGATCTTTCCTGTACATAAAAGCAGCCGCTTCGGATTCAAGATTTCTGTCTCCAGCAGGACTTTCTGGAACCTTTGCGCCGCGAAGTCCTCTAAGGGTGATGCCGCATCTGGGTGGCGAAGCATGCTTTTCGGAGTGAAGGCGATCAAAGGCTTGCGCCAGAACCGTAGCGCCTGCCGCCGCAGTAGATGAAAGTACTGGGCTGCCGTCGAAGGCTGGCAGATCTGAATGTTGTCACGCGCGGCAACCTGCAGGTAGCGCTCGATGCGGGCGCTAGAGTGTTCCGGGCCTTGCCCTTCATAGCCATGCGGCAGCAGCAGAACCAGTCCGCTCAGCAGATCCCACTTATCCTCGCCAGCTGCGATGAACTGATCGATGATGACCTGCGCGCCGTTCGCGAAATCGCCGAACTGCGCCTCCCACAGGACCAGCGCTTCTGGATAGTCGCGGCTAAACCCATATTCGAATCCAAGCACTGCGGCTTCCGAGAGAATCGAGTTATACACTTCAAATCGCGCCTGACCTGATGCCAGATTGGCAAGCGGAATATAGGGTTTCTCCGTCTCGGTATCGATAAGCACGCTGTGGCGCTGATTGAACGTTCCGCGGCGGCTGTCCTGGCCGCTCATTCGCACGGGCGTCCCGTCCAAAAGCAGCGATCCAAATGCGAGCGCTTCCGCCATCGCAAAATCCACACGCCGCTCGCCGCGCCCCATCTCCGATCGTTGCTCGAGGAGCTTCCTGATCTTGGGGTGAATGTGAAAGTCATTCGGATAAGCGGTCAAACGTTCGCTGATCTCGCGTATACGTTCTGGAAGAACTCCCGTTTCAACCTCGTCGCCGGCGTTGTAGCAGCCTCCGTGGTACGGCGCCCAGTAGCTTGGCAAAATGGCCAGCGGGGACGACTTTCTCATCCTGCTGGCGGCTGCCTGTTCCTTCCCGATCTCAGTTTGAACTTCGTTGACCAGCGCTTTGGGATCAACTCCAATCTGTTCCGCGTAAATCCTGTGCAGCGGGGGGTGATCTTTGATGCGCGCATAGCGGATGGGCTGCGTGATGGTTGGATCATCGATTTCGCTGTGGCCGTAACGTCGGTAGCCGATCAGATCGATAACTACGTCACTGTGAAATGCGTAGCGGTAGTCGGCGGCAAATTCCGCAGCGCGAACGACAGCTTCGGGATCCTCCGCATTCACATGCACTACGGGGATGGACAGACGTTCTGTCACGTCGGAGGCAAACCGAGACGAGTTTGACTCATCAGGCGCGGCCGTGAAGCCAATAAGGTTATTCACGACGATATGGACACTCCCTCCCACCGAGAATCCATCCACTGAAGCCAGGTTGAGCGCCTCGGCACATATTCCCTGGCCGGCAAGCGCGGCATCGCCGTGAATCAAGACCGGCAAGACATAGTCTTCGCCCTGACCGTCAAATCGGGTTTGTTTCGCGCGAGCACGGCCCATGGCCACCGGATCCACCGCCTCAAGGTGACTGGGATTCGACACCAGGTGCAGGTCTACTATGGTGCCGTCTGCATCCTTCCACTGGCCCGTCGCTCCCAGATGGTATTTCACGTCTCCGCTTCCGAGGACGCTGCGCGGGTCGATGTCTTCAAACTTCGAAAAGATCACGACGGGTGCAATGCCGATGATGTTGGCCATCACATTCAGCCTTCCACGATGGCTCATAGCGAGGATAGCTTGGCTCATGCCGCGATTGGCCGCACGATCAAGCAGCGTGTCCAGGAACGGAATGAGCACCGTGACACCCTCAAGCGAAAACCGCTTCGTTCCGGGATAGCGCGCCTGAAGAACCTGCTCGAAAACATCGGCGCGAACCAAGAGATCGAGAATACGCCGCTGATCCGGCGCCGGCTCATCACGCTCGAACCGTTCTTCGATCCAACGCCGCTTCGCGGGATCCGCGATATGCATGAACTCGATGCCGGTCGTTCCGCAGTAGAGCCGGCGAGCCCTGTCGGCGATGGGGCCCATGGCCTCAAGTTCCGGAATCACCTGTGGCTGCAGGTACTGGTCGAGGGGATCCAAGTTTGCCTGCAAATATCCCCAGCGGCGAAAGTCATCCAGGATGTTCCGGCTTGCAACAGGGAAATCTGAAGCGAAATGTTGGATCGGCTCGGCTTTTGTCATCTCATCTCCAATCCTTGTCGCCATACGCGTTCACCTAATAAGCGGCTGCGGCAACGAGCAGATTGCGGCACACACTGTTGCGAGCCCTTAACGTATCCGATTCTAAGCGCTGATTGATCGATCGGCATGAATGACAGATGTACCGTTTCGAGGGACATCAGGTTCATTCCTGCCTCACAGATAAGGGCCGAAAATGGAGCTGTAAGCGGAATGGTGTTGCAATGATCCAGGCGGAAATCGGTGGCGCAGCGAGAGTCGACCCGGGTATTGATGTGCAAAGGCCCGGCTTCATGATCCGCGATTTTACCCTTACATCCTCAGGTGGCGAGAGCATCCGAATATCGAGCTTTCGTGGCCGCTCGAACCTGGCTGTGGTCTTTCCCGGATACTCGGACGCCATGCGCATTTTCCTCGCAGAGTTGGTGCGGCATGGCTGTGACTTCTTGGATCAGGATACGACTGCACTAGTGGTTGTCCCACATGGCCCGGAAGTGCGAGCGATCCCAATTCCCACTAACTCACCGATTGTTATCCTCTACGACGAGACGCACCGGGTGTATCGCATCTCTGGCGCAATAGATGAAGACGGCCGTCCCATACCGCTCGTTTATCTCACCGATCGCTTTGGAGAGATTGTTTCGACCTATGTTGCGCCAGGCTGCTTGATGCCGCCGGACGTCGACGAAATGCTCAGCACACTCGAATTCGTGAATCATCAGTGCCCCGAGTGTGAACCGCCGGAGTGGCCGCGATAGCGCAGGTGCAGATTCGCAAGGGGACGGGACCCCTTCCTCCCGCGTGGTGCAAATCCAGACCGTTCGCGCTTTCTGCGGCGGCTGCCTCATCGCATTCGCGTAGTGGCAGTACGCTCAGCTCAACCAGGAGGACAGTTGTTCTATTGGCTGTACTTGCCTCTGCAACCCAGAATCGCAACATAGGAGAGATCATGCCTCACCCAGACAGCAACGGCTCGGGGACTGGTCCCCAGGAACAGGCACACAATGTGTGCTTCGGTACCGCCCGCAAGGCGTCAACGCAGGGCCGTTGGGGTGTCATTCTCGCGGGCGGCGATGGAACACGCCTGCAGCCTCTCACGCGACTCGCTTGCGGCGACGATCGCCCTAAACAGTTCTGCCCGCTTCTCGGAGGACGGACACTGCTGGCCCACACGCGGCGGAGAATCTCCCGAACCATCGATCCGGATCGCGAGCTCTTCGTGCTGACCCAGAAGCATGAGCGATTCTACGCGGAAGAATTGCGACATGTTCCCGGGATTCGGAAGATTATCCAGCCGCACAACCAGGGAACTCTCCCCGCGATTCTCTGGAGTCTATTGCGTGTCTTCCGCACAGATGAACACGCACTGGTGGCGTTCTTCCCCTCGGACCATTACTTTGCCGATGATGACGCATTCATTTCCTCTATCGAACGCACCTTCGACTTCGCCGAAAAAGAGCGCGACTCCGTGATTCTGCTCGGCGCTGGCGCTGAACGCCCGGAAACGGAATACGGATGGATCGAGCCTGAGTATATCCGGGGAAACGGAGTCAGGCGCGATTTCGCCCCGGTCCGGCGCTTCTGGGAGAAGCCACCTCTAAGCACTGCCAGAGAATTGCTGACGCAAGGTTGTCTTTGGAACACGTTCGTGATGATTGGCAGTGCCGGCGCATTCCTGACTATGATCCGGAAAACCGCTCCGGTTATCTTCGAAACATTCCAGGCGGCTCTGCTGACCGATGACTTGGAATCTGAGGAACAACGGATGCAGTTCGTTTATGACCGCCTTGATTCATCCGACTTCTCCCGTAAGGTGCTCGCTATGAGCACGGAGAGACTGCTCGTCGCAAGTTGCGGTGAGGTCGGTTGGAGCGACTTGGGCGAGCCCCGCAGGTTCATTGCCGCCCTGACGGAAGATGGCACCGAAAACCCCTGGGCGACTGCGGATGTCTGCAACAAATGCGGGCTTACGCGCGAGCAAATCGTCACATTGTCCGGTCATGAAAAGAGCGGCACATCTCGCAGCGAAAAGGTCACGCTGTCGTCCTCCTGATTGCGTAGTCCAGATGATTGCATTCGGCCGAGTATCGGTCTCGATACATCGTTCCAGGGGCATCCTCGCCGTGTCCGCATTTCCTCCGTACACCATCGGCGAATCCACCATCACACCACAAGCCTGCCAGAGAAATCTTCACCTTGACCTATCGACCATCCGTTACAACCGCTCCACGGCCGTGAAATGTGCTGTTACGGCAATGCCGTTGTCACGGAACGTTCTTCAATCGACAAAGGACACATGCATTTCAATTACCTCCAGGCGAGCCACTCTGGTATATCCGGCTGTCTGAATGGTATGAATCGCTCATTGTCTTGCTGTGGCCATCGGCGCGGAAATAGGAATCAGGCAAGAGCTCAAGATAGGAGGAGCTTATGAATGCGACGGAAACCCTGGAACGGGAACACCGCGTGATTGAGCAAGTAGCGAACGCCTGCGGTGTCTGCGCTGAGGTGCTGCGGGACGGAGCGAAAGTCCCAACTGATGTTCTCGGCAGTATTATCGAATTCTTCCGGCAATATGGCGATGGCTATCACCGGCAGGAAGAAGAAGTACTTCTCTCCATGCTGCATGAAAAGGGCGTTTCGACAGGGAGCTGCCCGATCGCAGTCTTCAATTACGAAAATGAGAAACGCAAAACCCTGGTCGATCAGCTATCGTCTGCCGTGCGCGCCTATGTCGCGAGCGACGGAGCCGTCGATGACACATTGATCGATACGTTAAGCGCGCTGGCGGAGTTTTTCCCGGACCACATTTGGAAAGAAGATTACCTGCTCCTGCCGATGGCGGAAAAAGTGTTGTCTGAGGACGACAAACGATCCTTGGCAGATTCCCTGCATCTGATCGATTCGGCAAAAGGTGCGGAAGCACGCCAAGCGGCAGAGAAGTGCAGCGCGGCGATTCGGCACTGCATGAAGAACATCTCGCGAGCAGAGCAGGCTCATGCAGCGTGAGCCTGCACGAATGCTCGTGCGTGCGGTGAGTCAGCAGTCACTACGAAACGGTGCCTGTGCCCGATGGTCACGAAGGTGAATGGCGCAACGAACAGCGAGGAGGAAATCAAATGTCTATCACGAGCGCGATCATGATTCCCAACACTCAACTGGGAGAAGCAGTAAGCATAGCCCCTGTCACCAACGGCATTGGCGTGCCAAGGGCAACAGGAGGTCCAGTCCTGAACCTTGATTTAATCACTATCGCAGAACGACTCCGCCTTGAGGCTGCCTGGTCGGACGGGCGTAATTCTCGCACGCTTGTGAAGCATGGGGATTTTCGTGTGGTTCTCACGGTCATGAAGACGGGAGCGCGCCTGCATAAGCACCATGCAAGCGGAACGGTGCTGATTCAAGTCTTGGGCGGGTGCATCCGGGCCCGCGTCCTTGACGAGGTAATAGAAGTGCGTGCAGGTCACGCCCTTTCCCTTGACCCGCATCTGCAACACGAGGTTGAAGCGGCGGATGATTGTGCTCTTTTGATCACGATTGCCTGGCCGCATGGCCTCGGTATTGTCCGTAAGGAGCCAACTAAGCGACTGGCCACACTTGGTACGATCGCTGGCCATATTGAGGCCGCCGCTCAGGTGGTGAGCGACGCTGCGTGATGCGGATCGTGTCCGGAATCCAGCCGACAGGCAGCCTCCACCTGGGCAATTACCTGGGGGCGCTGAGGTATTGGGTGTCGTTGCAGGTAGAAGCCGATTGCTTTTTTATGCTTGCCGATCTGCACGCGATCACAATCCCTCAGAATCCGGCGGAATTGCGTGACCGGATCGTAGACACCGCGGCACTTATGTTGGCGATAGGAATCGATCCGGAGCGGTCGGCGTTCTTTCTTCAATCGCAGGTTCCGCAGCATGCGGAACTGGCCTGGGTTCTGAACTGCTTCACGACTATGGGCGAACTGCGGAGAATGGTGCAGTTCAAGGACAAGTCCGCTCGCGGAGGCGAGGCGAAAGCAACTGCCAGCCTGTTCACTTATCCGGTGCTGCAGGCTGCCGATATTCTGCTTTATCAGGCCGACCGTGTTCCCATCGGCGATGACCAAAGGCAGCATCTCGAACTAACGCGTACGCTTGCACTGCGCTTGAACGCCCGGTATCCGGGAACTTTCAAAATTCCGGAACCAGTGATTGCCTCTGAAGGCTCCCGCATCATGGACCTTCACGAACCAAAAAGGAAGATGTCGAAGTCCGAAAAGTCGGCAAAGGGAGTGATCCGCCTGACAGATCCGCCGGAGGAGATTCGATCCAAGATTGTCGCCGCCACAACTGACTCGGGACGCGAAGTTCGCTCATCTCCGGAAAAGCCCGGCATCAACAATCTAATCACCATCTATGCAACGGTGACTGGTGTGAGCCCTGAAGAAACCGAAAGCACATTTTCCGGAACGACCTATGCGCGGTTCAAAGCCGTCCTGGCCGAAAAGCTGATTGAGTTGCTGCGCCCAATCCAGCAGAGGTATGGCCAGCTAAAACAGGAACAAGGTTATATCGAACGGGTTCTGGCACGCAGCTCGGAGAGGGCTGCAAGAACTGCCGAGCAGACCCTCAAAGCGGTCTATGAACGCGTCGGGATCTTAGGGCCCCGCCGCCACTCATCCGAAGTCTACAACGAAGTCGGCAACTGATAAGCGTTCTGCAATTCCGATTGTTCGGGGCCCTCTGCATTGCGGGCAACTGTGAGCAGAAAGGCGCTTTCCTCAACCGCTTCTACATCGTGAGTGACAGCGTGATCAAGCACCAGACACTGGCCGCGGCGGAGATCGAACGTCTTGCCGTCAGCATGCATCCGGATATGACCGAATATGGTCTGAACGCAGATGCGTCCGGGGTTGTAATGCTCGGGAATGCGGGTATTGGGCTTCATCCTACGGAGGGTGATCTGGAAATCGGGGTACTGAATCAGTTTCTTTCGTGCGATGCCGCTTAGCCATTCCGGACGGTTCCGCAGAGCTTCAGCTTCATCGTCCAGAGAGATCGCGATCGACGGTTCGGGCATCACAGCCGCACCTTGCGAGGAATTGGCCGCGAACGAGTAACTCGATGCTTCCATGGGACGTCCCCCTTCTCAATTAACGGATCAATCATAGAGCGCCCGGAGGATGAGTGCTATGGAACAACCAGACCTCTGAATGGCACAGACGCTCTATTCCTGGGTCGGGACGATTCTGCACTGAGTGGAATTCTGGCTGCCATCCTCCGGGAGTACTTTCGACTCCGAGCCATTGCGCCAGGCGGTTACGTGCGCCTACATCGTCCCCGGGAAAGATATTGGTTCTGCCAAGACCGCGTAACAGGACGTATTCTGCGGTCCATCGACCGATGCCGTGTAGGTTCAGCAACAGCCCGAATACCTCCTCATCAGGCCGCTTTTCCAACGTCTCTGGTTCCAATCGCCCCGCCGCAGCCGTCTGCGCGAGTTCCAGCAGAGAGCGTGCCTTGGTAAAGCTGAAACCGAGTGTGCGCAAAGAATCCGGAGTCATGTGGAGGAGGTCCGCTGGTCGGGGGAATGCGTGGTGTACACCACCGTCATAATGGACAGTGGGACCACACTGCTCCGCAAGGCGGTTCAGCAAACCGATTCCTACTGTGAGCGATAATTGCTGGCATGCGATCGCGTTGACCAACCCTTCGAAAACTGAGGGAAAGTGCGGCGGCTTCAGCCCGCGGAAGCGTCGTGCCAGAGAGGCCAGACGCTTGTCTCTGGCGGCAAGATGATAGAAGCAGGAGAGGTCGGCGCTGAGACCGAACATCTGCGTGAGGAGTCTCGCCGCATTT
>JAJZNH010001026.1:5593-8957 GCA_021811745.1 Acidobacteriota bacterium | reverse complement strand
CCGCCCCCCAGCTCTCAGCCGGCATCTGGCGCTCCGAAAGGTGCTGAAGCCGCACCGGTAGCGGGTCCCGGTGGGCTTGCCATTCATCCAGGATCGTTTCTGCGCATGGACGTGGATTTGGTTTTGGTCCCGACCACCGTGACGGATCCAATGAACCGTCTGGTAACCGGGCTGGAGAAGGACGATTTCGAGGTATTTGACAACAACAGGAGGCAGACGATCCAGAGCTTCAGCGAGGACGACGCACCGGTATCGATTGGCATCATCTTTGACCTCTCGGGTTCGATGATCTCCAAGCTGATTCGCGCGCGGGATTCGATTTTGGAGTTTATCCGGACCTCCAATCCGGAGGACGAGTTTTTTGTAATCGGATTCAACGAACGCCCAGTGTTGATGGTGGACTTTACCGACTCCCTGGACAAGATCGAGGCGCGGATGACCAATGTGCGCGCCGCCCATCGCACAGCGCTGTTGGACGCCATTTACTATGGCGTAGATAAGATGCGATACGCCAAGTACCAGCGCAAGGCGCTGCTGGTGGTTTCCGACGGCGGCGACAACAATTCGCGGTTTACCGAGAACGAAGTGCGCTCCGCGGTTCGAGAGTCGGACGTGCAGATTTACGCGATAGGGATCTTCGATCCCTATGCGCCCACGCCCGAGGAGCGATTCGGACCGGAGTTGCTGGAGAAGTTGTGCGATTCGAGTGGGGGAAGGCTGTACCGGGTGGACAACGTTGACGAGATGAGCGACGTAGCCGAAAAGATTTCGACCGATCTGCGCAATCAGTATCTGATCGGCTATCGGCCCAAAGATATGGTTCGCGACGGCAAGTGGCGTAAAGTGAGGGTGAAGGTCAATCCTCCGCCGGGGCTGCCTCCACTCACTGTTTATGCCCGCAGCGGATATTATGCGCCTTTGCAATAACGCATTTCTCTTTGCACTTGTTGCCGGAGCGGCACTGGCCGTGCCTGCGCAACAGCCTTCTCACTCATCCGCGCCCGCACAGGCACCTTCCCTCACCGTGGACCGTGATCCGGTGGCCGCGCCGCCGAATGGGCACGCGGCGCCCGCAGCTCCTCTACGCAAAAAGGGCAAGGGCTACACGTTAAAGAGAGACGTAAACGAGGTGGTGCTGAACTGCACGGTGCTGGATGGCAACCGGCTGGTCCAGGGCCTGAAGGCTGACGATTTCAAAGTCTTCGAGGATGGCGTGAAGCAAAAGGTAATCAGCTTCCAGCACACCGATCTTCCTGTTTCTCTAGGCCTGGTGATCGACAACTCGGGCTCCATGTATCAGAAGCGGCCGGCGGTGGATCGGGCGGCGGTCGATCTGGTCCGATCCTCGAATCCCGACGATCAGACGTTTGTGGTGAACTTCTCCGATGAGGCTTTTCTCGACCAGGATTTTACGTCCAGCATCAACAAACTGCGTGATGCACTGGCGCACATCGATTCCCGCGGCGGCACGGCACTGTATGACGCGGTGGCGGCTTCGGCCGACCACTTGGTGGAACAGGGCACGCGTCCCAAGCAGGTCCTTGTTCTGGTAACCGATGGGGACGACAACGCTTCTACGCTGAACCTGGAGCAGACCATCCGGCGCGTGCAGGACCTATCGGGGCCGGTGATCTATTCGATCGGATTGCTGTTCGGCGGAGATATGAGCAGAGCAGAGGCGAGGCACGCTCGGCGAGCGCTGGAACTGCTTTCGGAGGAAACGGGCGGCATTGCCTTTTTTCCCAAGTCGCTCTCGCAGGTGAATGAAATCGCAGAAGAGGTGGCTCGGGATATACGCAGCCAGTACACGATTGGGTACCGCTCCTCCAAACCTATGTCGATACCGGGCTTCCGGCGAATACAGGTGATCGCGGAGGCCAAGGGAATGGGCAAGCTCACGGTCCGTACCCGCACCGGTTACTTCCCCAACGTGACCGTGCGCGGCGCCAACCAGATGGCAGAGGCTCAGTAGGAGAGAGGTACACGTAGACAGAAGCGGGACTGACGCGGTATACACGCAAGAGAATCGACCTCCAGTGCCAGGCGCGGGCCGGAACCGGGTCGAACCTCATAAAGCGCGCCCAACCCCCTACCCTAAAGGTCTGCATACGCATCCACGGCGTGACTGGCGCGCTGACGGCCTGTCTGCTGGACCGAGCCCATTCGATGAAAGCAGGACAAAGAGATACCGAGAGTGAACAAGTTGAAGAGATGGCTCGGGCCGCTGTTGCAGGAAAAGAACTCCAGTGCCGCCGGGATATAGAGGGCAGGCAGATTCCAAGGCACGGGCCGGCGAATGATCTCCGGGGACTAGTTAAGAAAAGGGCCTCCATGATGAGGATAAGATATGACCGAAGAACAAGAGCTCAAGGAAAAGCTGGAGCATCTCGAGCACTTGCGATATTTAGGCGAGAAGGCATACGGCGATATGTACGAGATGCATACCTTCCGAGATGCCAGCGTCTGCTTCAGGGACGCGCGGGAGTTCTTTCACGATGCCGTCCGGCTGGCGGACGAGCTGGAATTGGCGGAAGACGCCAATTATCTGAGGAATCGTATAGAGCACATCAAATGGATTTTCCGGAGACAGTTTGGCGAGTGAGGGTGTAGCCGTGGGCGCCTGGGCGCCGGAGCAATTCCCTGCCCTGGCGCGATAAGCTAGAGGGCAGGAGATCGCACCCACAGACGAACCATGCCCTCATACAAGTACTCGACTTTGGCTGTCCACGTTGGGCAACACCCCGACCCGCAAACGGGTGCAGTGAATGTGCCTGTATACCTCTCTTCGACCTTTGAATTGACCGGCATCGGCAGCGACCGGGGCTGGGATTACTCGCGTGCGGGCAACCCCACGCGGGACCGGCTGGAGACGGCGCTGGCAGCGCTCGAAGGCGGATGTTGCGGCCACGCGTTTTCGAGCGGCATGGCGGCCATCCATGCTCTGGTGACGCCGTTGCGCGCCGGCGACCACGTGCTCTGCTCGCATAACGTGTACGCGGGTACGGTGCGCCTCTTCAACCAGTTCGTGCGCCAATACGGAATCGAGGTCGAATACGTGGACACGAGCAAGCCTGAGGCCGTGGCGGCGGCCATGCGGCCGGCCACCAGGCTGGTGCATGTGGAGACGCCGAGCAATCCGACCATGGTGCTGAGCGACATCCGCGCCATCAGCGAGATCGCGCATGCCAAGGGCGCCGAGGTGAGCGTGGACAACACCTTTATGTCGCCTGTACTGCAGCGGCCCCTGGAGTTGGGTGCGGATATCGTAATGCACTCGACGACCAAGTATCTGAACGGCCATTCAGATGGAATCGGCGGGGCATTGATCGGATCGAAGCCGGAACACAAGGAACGGTATTTGCTC
>JAJZNH010001026.1:0-5583 GCA_021811745.1 Acidobacteriota bacterium | reverse complement strand
CAACCGGCGCAATTCTGTCGCCCTTCGAGTGCTACCTGGTGCTGCGCGGCATCAAGACCATGCCGCTCAGGATCAAGCAGCACGAGGAGAATGGTCGCGCGGTGGCCGAATACCTTTCGGTGCACCCCAAAGTGAGCCGGCTATCCTATCCGGGACTGAAGAACCACCCCCAGCACGAGCTGGCAGCGCGGCAGCAAAAGGGATTCGGGTCAATGCTGAGCTTCGACGTGGGCTCGCGCGCGGCGGTGGCGCGGTTCATGGGTGCGCTAAAGATCTTTTTGAACGCCGAATCGCTGGGCGGCGTGGAGTCACTGGCCTCGCACTCGGCCACCACCACCCATGCGGCGCTCAGCGACGCGGAGCGGGCCGCGGCGGGAATTACTGACGGCATGATCCGCCTCTCCGTCGGCATCGAGGACAAGGAAGACTTGATTGCGGATCTGGAGCAGGGGTTGAAAGCAGTCTAGGTGTCTGAGGCGAGAGTCGCGATGCCCACAAATCCCCCGCAAAGACCGTGCCTTTCCAGACTCGGCTGTGGTCACGGGCTGCCGGTGAGAGATCATGACTGAATCTAGCCTCCTGCTCGGCATCGATACCTGCGGGCCATCGGGCTCGGTTGCGCTAGGACGGTTGAGTGGCGGCGCGGTGGAGATTCTTGGCGAGACGGAGCTGGCGGGGCGCAGCTACTCGGCGACGCTGGTGGCGGCGATTGGCGATCTACTGTCTCAAGCCGGAATCAGGCTGGATCTCCTCCATGCACTCGTGGCCGTGAACGGACCGGGCAGCTTTACCGGAGTGCGGGTGGGGCTGAGCGCGTTGAAGGGACTCGCTGAAGGAGCCGGAATTCCGGTGGTTGCTGTTTCGCGGTTGGAGGTTCTTGGATGGAAGGCCAACGGGCCATCTTCGGCTCTGGATGCGCAACGCGAAGAGGTTTTCCTGCGCATCGCGGCGAAAGAATCGCCCATCAAGGAACTGCTGGCAGGCCCGGAGGAACTGGCCGTGATCGATCCAGCACCGGCGAGAATCGCCGTCTGTGAGAACGGAGCAGCAGCGCTACTGGGAAGGATATGGCCGCGGACTGAAATCGTGACGGTCGAAGCTCCCACGGCCTCCGATGCACTGCGGTTGTGCGCAACGAAGGTGACAAGTGCGGAGTTTGTGGACGTAGCGCTGCTGGACGGACACTACCTGCGCCGCTCGGATGCGGAGATCTTCGGCGCTGCGACCGCCGCCGGGACCCCGCACTCATGAACTTCCCTGCCAACGAGATGCGCGTCCGACGCATGGGCGCGACCGAGGTGGATGAAGTTGTGTCACTGGCAGCGAGCTTGAAGGATGCACCGCATTGGCCACGGGCGGCCTATGGGGCAGCCTTGGATCAGGCCTCGAATCCAGCCTCCATGCCTCGGAGGATTGCGCTGATTGCCGTGCAGTGTTCGAGCGGTGCGGTATTGGGGTTCGCTATCGCCAGCCGAATCGGCGGCGAAGCGGAACTGGAGTCGATCGCGGTGGCGGCACCATGGCAGCGGCAGGGCGTGGGCCGGCAGCTATGGGCCTCAATGGCGCAGGAACTGAGGCTGGCAGGCGTTGAAGAGGTCCGGCTGGAGGTGCGCGCCTCGAATCTCCCGGCGGTCGGGCTCTATCGGGCATTGGGGTTTGCTGCGACTGGCCGCCGTCCGCGCTATTACGCTGAACCGGTTGAGGATGCGGTGCTGATGGCTTTGCACCTCGGCTAATATGGATTTCACGGGCTGTCACAGGCCTGTGCCAGGCGTCATCGACAAAGCATGCGATTCAGTACACCCGCGCGAAGTTCAGGCAAGTCCAAGGATCGAGATTTGGGGGGGAATCCACACCGCCGTGGGTTTTTCCCATTTCCCCTCTTGCTGTTTGCACGGGAACGGCGCTATATGTAAATGTTCTGTTATACAAGCTTCAGGTCTGCTCCCAAGAAATGGACCGCCGTACCGGAGGTGCTAGATGGATGAAGTACAGGATGCCACGCTGAGCGAAGAGATCGATCGCTTGCACGCCGAACATCGACGCTATGCTCAGCGGTTGGAAGAATTGCTTCAGAAACCCTATCTCACCGAAGATGAACAACTCGAAGAGGTGCGTCTGAAGAAACTCAAATTGCACGCAAAAGATCTGATTTTCGCACTGGAGCGCCGATCGCCCGCCGTCGCGTAAGGGGTGTGCGGCCAGTAAACGCTGCAGCAGTTTGCCTAGCGTCGGCCTGAAAACGCGAGCCGGGTCAAGTGTGTGCCCAAATAGAGGGTTTTCGCCCGCGACCTGGGTGTACTGGTCGGCCAAAAATATCCGTATAATCGTTGGGGACGATGGTTCGAGACGGTTACATCTACGGTTCGGGCCTACTCGCGGTTGCATCGCTCCTTAAGTGGGCCACCGGCGGGTGGGTGTGGGCGATATTGCCCGTCGGCTTGGCGCTATTCTTCCTCTGGTTTTTCCGTGACCCTCCACGGGCGATCCCTGCTGGCGAGGGGTTGATCGTCTCGCCGGGAGACGGCTTAGTCACCGAGACGGCCACCGTGACTACGCCCGAAGGGCCGCGACGAAGAATCAGCATCTTCCTAAGCGTTTTTGATGTACATGTCAACCGCTCGCCCATCGGCGGGGTGATTAGCAGTGTACGCTACCGCAAGGGCGCGTATCTGAACGCCATGAACCCGGCGTCAGCGGACCGCAACGAGCAAAACGTGGTTACGGTGCGCGGCGTGGGCATCGACGAGGGCGTTGAGGTTACCTTCAAGCAGATCGCCGGACTGTTGGCCAGACGTATCGTCTTCGACTACGCGGAGGGCGACATTGTGACGCGGGGCCAACGGGTAGGCTTGATCAAATTCGGCTCGCGCGTAGATGTGCTTCTGCCGTCCGAGGCAGTCCTGCAGGTACAGGTGGGCCAGCGGGTACGCGGTGGCGCCAGTGTTCTGGCGGCCATGCCGCGGGCCGCAGTGGCACTGGCGGTGACGGCCCGTGACGGGACAGCCAGAGCCGGGGTGCTGGCGAACGCGCTCGACGGAGATCGCGCGTGATAGGCCAGGATACGCGACGGCACGGAGCCAAAGCGCATCCGCGTCGAAGGCGGGGCATGTTTCTGTTGCCGTCGCTATTTACCGCGGGCACGATGGCGCTGGGCTACTACTCGATCACGCAGACCATCGCGGCGCTCAGCGGCAGTGCGGAATCCCACCTTGATTGGGCAGCCATCGCCATCCTGATCGCCATTCCCTTCGATACGCTGGACGGGCGCATCGCTCGCATGACCAACACTGTCAGCGCCTTCGGCAAGGAGTTGGATTCGCTGGCCGACGTAATTGCGTTTGGTGCGGCGCCCAGCCTGTTGGCGTTTGCCTGGGGCTTTCATTTCCTGCCTCCGTCGGTCAATCCGCACCTGCGGCAACATCTGATGGAAGCGGGCGTCTTCATCTGTTTCCTGTTTCTGCTCAGCGGTGCCTCGCGCCTGGCGCGGTTCAACATCAGCCAGGACGCGCAGCCGCGCAATCCCGGCCGGCCGGACCGCAAGTACTTTGTGGGCATGCCCATTCCAGCAGCGGCAGGACTGCTAGCTGCAACCGTCCATCTTTGCTTCGGGATCCCCGTGCTCGCCTGGTGGATATCCATCCCCTGGTTGGTGCTGGTGGGGTTGTGCGCGTTCCTGATGGTGAGCACGTGGCGCTTCTGGTCGGCCAAGGAGATCAACCTTTCCCAGCGCCATCCCTTCCAGTTGTTGGTGGTGCTTGCTGTTGTGGCATACATCCTGCTCCGTTATTCGAACGTAATGCTTTTCCTGGCCGCATTAGCCTATATGTTTTCAGGTATTTGGGCACGAGCGGCCTACTCGTGGTCGCGACGGAGGCGCGCGCGTGCAAAGGGAGCGGTGCCGCCAGCCGAGCCCGGACTTGCGGCTGAACCGCATGAGCTGACCCATCATAGCTCCTTCGATCTCCGCTGAAGAAAGAGGACGCCTGTGTACAAAATTGCGATCGTGGGGGCCTCAACCCTCATTGGACGAGAATTGAAGGACGCGCTGGCGGAGTCTGCGCTGGCGGCAGCGGATTTTGTCTTGCTTGATGAGGAGGCCCAGGGCCAATTGGACCAAGTCGGGGACGAGGCAACCTTCATCCAGGCTGTCCACAATGAGGCCTTCGAACACGCAGACTTTACCTTCTTCTGCGGCGCGGAGGAAATGACCCGCAAATATTGGCGCCAGGCATTGAGCGCCGGTTCCACGGTGCTCGATCTCTCCGCCGCACTTGACCGGGAGGCTGGAGTTCTGGTGCGCGCCCCCTGGTTGGGTGAAGAAGCAGCGGCTGTGGACCTGTTCACGCCGGCGGTCGTTCCAGCCCATCCTGCGGCGGTGGCATTGGCTTTGCTGATGGAACGGGCGCAACTAGCCGCTCCGGTGCGCTTCGCCGCCGCCACCGTCATCGAGCCGGCCAGTGAGTTTGGCCGCGCCGCCATGGATGAGCTACACCAGCAGACCGTGAGTCTGTTGAGCTTTCAGGGGCTTCCGCGCGCAGTCTACGACGCGCAGGTGGCCTACAACCTGCTGAGCGGTTTGGGCGAGGACGCCAGCATCAGCCTGAGCGCTGCGGAGGACCGGATTCGCCGACACTATGACGTGCTGACCGCAGGGCGGGGGCCCGCGCTCGCCATGCAAGTGATTCACGCGCCCGTCTTTCATGGCCAGGCGTTTTCCATTGCAGTGGAGTTGGAGCGGCCGGTGGAGACGGACGCTCTTGAAAAAGTGCTGGGCGGAGGTCACGTCGAACTGGTACTCGAGGATACAGACTCGCCCTCGAACCTGGCCGCCACCGGGCAAAATAACGTGCTGGTGCGCCTGCGGCCGGAGAAGATGCCGCGCGGCAGAGACGAAGCTACACGTCTGTGGCTCTGGGCAGCCTCAGACAATTTGCGCCTCTGCGCGCAAAACGCCGTTCAGTGCGCGCTCGATCTGCGCCGTCTGCGGCCACATGGAAAGGTACAGTAGTCCCGCCGGCCGTAACAACATTTCTCCTTGCCGCCGAATAGGATTGTTTGCTGCCGAGCAATGCGGCCGAATGCCGTCAGCGATCATGCTGTGCCTTCAGGAAATTTGGTTCTTGCCGACTGGCACTCGCCTTCAACTCATTTGTCAGCCATTGCCGCAGCCAGAAAGCGCATTGGAGCAGGGCGGCGAAGACACGACGTACCAGGTAACGGTTCATTGAGAGTTTAGTTTCACTTATTGACATCGCAACGTCGTGCAGGGCGGGCATTTCTGAAGGAATGGCGCGCTTGTCCGCTCGGCTTCCGTACAGAGCAGAATCGAAAACGCTGCAGCGCCGCTTTCCAGTTCGCATTTGACCTTTCGAGCAGCGTGCAGTGTAGGGATTGTCTCCTGCCCCTCGTACGAAAACCTGTCCGCGGGGCCTCGGTGGAAGAAAGACGGCACAGCAGGCGCGGCTAGAGCATTTTCGATTTAAGTGCTTACATATCCGCAAGCCGTGAAGTAGTTCATGCATTCCTGTGCGGAGACGGACTGGATCAAGTGGGCGATTTCGTCCCAGAGGGTGTCGGTGG
>JAJZNH010000944.1 GCA_021811745.1 Acidobacteriota bacterium | reverse complement strand
GCTCCGCTTCGCTCCGGCCTTGACAGGACTGCTCCACAGCCAAGAGATCTCCACCTAGGAAAGAAAAGCAGAAAAATGTAGGGTATGATTTCATACACCGAATCGGGCGAACTTTGGGGTCAGGTCAGCGGGTTGCCTCCTTCTGGGGATTCGGCAGCCTAAGCCAGGGCGATATACTTCGGTGTATTCCTATCCATGAATCGGAGGGCTCCTTGTTGACTCATGTTGCGCCCGTTTTACCCACTGGGATGGACGATCGCAGACATGCGGCCCCGAAACCGGGACAAATTGTCGGCGTCAGGCAGCGCCTCTATCTCACTGAAGATGTCATCGAGCCGGTCAATGCCCGGGATTCAACGCTCCTCAAGCTCTCCTGCGTGGACGACGACGCGCAGGGGCAGCCGCTCGAAGTGCTTTGGGAACAGGAACTGGATGCCCGTGTTCTGTCTGATGAGGCGTGGGACTCACTTGCAAGCAGAGGCTTTGATCCGGGCGAGCGCTTCGCAGCCTACCTAAACACTCTTCGCTGGAACTGCGTCACCTCGACGGACCCGCGACTACTCCAGTCGCCATTCCGGGCCGGGATTCGCCTCGACGCTTACCAACTGGAACCACTCAGGAAGGCACTGACGCTGCCCAGGGTGAACCTGTTCATCGCGGATGACGTCGGGCTCGGAAAGACGATCGAGGCAGGCTTGATTGCCCGCGAATTGCTGATGCGGAAGAAAGTCCGGGAGATCGTCGTTGCCTGCCCACCTTCCATGCTGCTTCAGTGGAGGGAGGAACTGGAGAGCCGGTTCGGGCTGCAATTTGAAATTCTGGACAAGGAATACATCCAGAAAGTTCGCCGCGAGCGTGGATTCGGAGTGAATCCCTGGACGACTCACTCCCGGTTCCTAATTTCCCACCGGCTGTTGATTGACGAAGCATACGCGGGGCCGCTCGCGGCGTGGCTCGGCACATTCAAACCAGGCAGTCTTCTGATTCTCGACGAGGCTCACCACGCCGCACCGGCCAGTGGCCAGCGGTACGCGATTGACTCCCAAATTACCCGGGCAATGCGGGAGCTGGCTCCGCGTTTTGAACACCGCTTGTTTCTCTCGGCCACTCCCCACAACGGACATTCCAACAGCTTCTCTGCGCTGCTAGAAATCCTCGATCCGCAAAGGTTCTGTCGCGGCGTCAAGGTCACGAAGAAGATGCGGGACGAAGTCATGGTCCGGCGCCTCAAGGATGACCTGCGCGAAATCGTCGGTGGGTTCCCCAAGCGCGAAGTGGTGCAGATCGATATCGGCGGCCTACCAAACACCTCGCCGGAACTGCGTCTGGCCGAGCTGCTCGACGAATACCGGTCCCTGCGCGAGCAGCGGCTGAATTCCGAATCGCGGCGTGTTCAGACCGCATCGGGTCTACTGATCACCGGGCTTCAGCAGCGGCTCCTCTCCTCCATTGAGGCGTTCGCACGCACGCTTCGCGTCCACCGTAAGACTGTGCTCCGGCAGTGGAACGCCGCTGAGGACGGTGCACGTACCGCCGCCGAACGGCCATCCCTTCACCTCGATTTAATCAGCCATGGCGCCGATTCCGACGACGATCGCACATTGCTTTCGGAAACCGAACTTGCAGGGGAGGAAGACGCCGAGATTGCTTCGGTCACAGCGGCCACCGCCGGTCCCACCGAGTCAGCCGACGCCCGTGCACTCTTCGCAGAAGAACAGGCTCTCCTCGATCAGATGACAGAGCTTGCCGAATCCAGCCGGGCGCTCCCCGACGCGCGAATTAAAAAGCTGGTGGAGTGGATCCAGAAGAACATGTGCCCCGGCCAGTCTGCTCCCGGGGCTCAGTGGAATGACACCCGGATTATCATTTTCACTGAGTATGACGACACAAAGCGCTATCTTCAGCAACGACTCAGCGCTGCGATTGCGGATTCAGACCGCGCCGATCAGAGAATCGCGGTCTTCCACGGCCCGACATCCAGTGAGGATCGCGAAGCAATCAAAACGGCATTCAATGCCGATCCTGCCAAGAACCCGCTGCGCATCCTGATTGCGACGGATGCGGCCCGGGAAGGCTTGAACCTCCAGGCCCATTGCTGGAACCTCTTCCACTTCGATGTCCCCTGGAACCCCAGCCGCATGGAGCAGCGTAACGGGCGCATCGACCGGAAACTCCAGCCGAATCCCGTTGTCTACTGCCACTACTTCTTCTACAAGCAACGCCCGGAAGATAAGGTGCTAGCGGCCTTGGTACGCAAGACAAAGACCATCAGGGAAGAATTGGGCAGCCTCGCCCAGGTGATCGATAGCCGTCTCGATCTGCTCATGAAAGCAGGAATCCGGCGCGGAGCCGCTGACACCCTGGCCAGTGAAATTGAAGCCGCCGATCTCGAACCGGACCGCCGCACAGTGGTAGAGGAGGAGCTTGAGGAAACACGGCAGCGCCAGCTTGCCCTGCGGGCTCAAATTGAGCAGCTCAGCAATATGCTGGAGAAATCAAAGGACGCACTTGCGTTTTCTGAGCAGCATTTCCGATCAGCCATCTCTTGCGCCCTCACCCTCATGGGTGCAGAGCCTCTAAAGCCCTCGCCCAATTCCAACGACGGTCGCTTCGTCTTTCCGGCGATGGAACAGCGGCAGGGCGCCGACCCGACATGGGCGGTGACCATGGACAGCCTTCGTGCGCCACGCCCGCGAGACCAAAAATTCTGGGATTGGCGTCGCACCTCTCCGATCCGTGAGGTTGTCTTCGAGGATCCCGGTGTGGTCACTGACGAGGTTGTCCAACTCCACCTGGAGCAGCGGGTGGTTCAGCGCCTGCTCTCCCGTTTTACCGCGCAGGGGTTCGTCTATCATGACCTCTCGCGTGCGTGCTTGACCCAAACCACAGATGCCATTCCGCGCATCCTACTCCTCGGGCGGCTCGCTCTTTACGGACCCGGCGCAGCGCGGCTCCATGAGGAGTTAATACCCATCACGGCCCGGTGGGTCAGCCCTGAGTTACGGCGTGGCGAATTGTCGCTCTATGGCCGGGAAGCGGAATCGAAAACGCTGAGCCTCCTGGACAGTGCTCTGCTGGAGAAGCATCACCGGACAATTCCGGAGGAAATCCTGCACCAACTCCAGCAGTCGGCATCCCGGGACGTTCACGAACTTCTTCCCCACCTTGAAGCGCGAGCCAAACAATACGCCAGCGATGCGGTCGCACTGCTGCAAAAGCGGGCGGATGCGGAATCCAGAGCGATGCGGGAGATCCTCGAATCGCAACAGAAGCACATTTACGACACCATCGAAAGGCATGATCGGTCGCCGCAATTGACGCTCGCTTTTTCTGAGGAGGAGAAACGCCAGCTTGAGGCAAATCGCCGCTATTGGGATCGCCGTTTGATCGACCTGGAATCAGAACTAACCTCAGAGCCCGAGCGCATCCGGCGTCTCTATGATGTCCGCGCTCAGCGCATTGAACCCGTCGGCCTCGTTTACCTCTGGCCGCTGTCAAGGTGACCATGGCCAAAGACCCCGCAATCCTCGCTCACCAAGAATGGCTAGGATACGTCCAGCCGGTCGGCCTAGTTGTCTCAATCCCGGCTCTTTTGGAGGCGAATGCCCGCATCAACCAGAACTTCGCCCCGGAACACCGGCGTTTTCTGGATGCCCTCCCGGCGGATGCGACCGGCGAGCCCATCCCTGAAATTCCCGATTTCCCCGCCTTTGCCGAAGCGGTCCTTGGCTGGGCGCCGGGCGATCTTTACGGTGCTCCCGCCTCGCCAGCGGTTCCTGAATGCCTGGAGGTTCCGCTCCCGGAATATGGGGAAACCCTGCGGCCCACCTACGCATTGCGCGAATTCCAGCCCGCCGAGGGCGCCAGCGAATGGATCATGCTTGTGAAGGTCCTGCCGCGCGGCGTCAATTTCGACCAGGTCATGGATGGTGACACCCGACACTGGCAGGCAAGCCCGCAGGCCAAGTTTGAACGGCTCTTGCGGAAGGTGCAGGTGCCCATCGGGCTGCTCGTCAATCACGAGCAGGTTCGCTTGGTGTACGCGCCGGAAAAGGAACTCAGCGGCCACATCACGTTCAAGCTGGCGGAAATGGTCAAGGTGGCGGGTCGCCCCATCTTCGCTGCCTTCCAAATGCTGCTTTGCGCCGATCGTCTTTACAACGTGGCCGAACGCGAGCGGCTCCCCGCGATACTTGAGAGCAGCCGCAAATACCAGAATGTCGTCTCCACGCAGCTCGCTGACCAGGTGCTGGAGGCGCTCTACGAATTGCTGCGCGGTTTCCAGGCGGCAAACGATCAGAGCCAGGATGCACTTCTCCGCGACGTTCTCCGGCAAGACCCGGACATCGTCTATCGTGGTTTGCTCACCACACTCCTGCGGCTCGTCTTCATCCTTTATGCCGAAGATCGTGACCTGCTCTCTACTGACCCGGTATACACGAACTACTATTCCGTTACCGGGCTCTATGAGCGCCTCCAGGTCGATAATGGCCGGTATCCCGACACCATGGATCAGCGCTTCGGGGCGTGGGCACAGCTTCTCACCCTGTTCCGGCTGATCTATCGCGGCGGCAGTCACGGCAATCTGCGCATTCCCGCCCGCGAAGGCTACCTCTTCGATCCGGATCGCTACCCGTTTCTGGAGGGGCGGCAGAATCGGGCCGACGCCATCAAGATTCCCCGGGTTTCCGATGGCGTTCTCTTCCGTGTCCTCTCCAAGCTCATGCTGCTCGACGGCGAGCGCATCAGCTATCGAACGCTGGCGGTAGAACAGATCGGCAGCGTCTACGAGGCGATCATGGGCTTCGAGCTGCACGTTGCCTCTGGACGTTCCATTGCCATCAAGCCTGCAAAGAGGCACGGCGCCCCGACCACAATTAACCTGGAAGAGCTGCTTGCGACGGCGCCCGATAAGCGCCTGAAGTGGTTCCTCGATCATACCGACCAGAAACTGACCGGTGCGGCGGCAGACGCGCTCAAGGCGGAGACAGACATCAACAGCCTGATGCTGGCGCTCGACAGGAGGATCGCCAAATCGGTTACGCCCGATATCGTGGCCAAAGATGCCATGATCTTCCAGCCTTCCAACGAGCGGCGGCGCAGCGGGTCGCACTACACGCCCAGCAGCCTGACCGGGCCGATCGTGGAAGCGGCTCTTGCGCCGGTCCTGAAGCAGCTTGGCGACAATCCCACACCGGCGCAGATTCTCAACCTGAAGGTGTGTGATCCAGCCGTGGGCTCGGGCGCGTTCCTGGTGGAGGCGTGCCGACAGCTTGGCGAGGTTCTTTCGAAGGCTTGGCACGCGCACAATGAGGCTCCCATTCTGCCGCCAGATGAGGATGAGTTCCTGCACGCTCAGCGGCAAATCGCACAGCGCTGCCTCTATGGGGTGGACAAGAATCCCATGGCGACGGATTTGGCCAAGCTGTCGCTGTGGCTGGCAACGCTGGCCAAAGATCACGCATTTACCTTCCTCGATCACTCGCTGCGAACTGGCGATTCGCTCGTGGGGCTTACCCAGAAACAGATCGCCGCATTTAATTGGAATGAAGATGACGAGCAGCAGAGCTTCCTTGAGGCGGAGATTCGGCAGCGAGTGGAACGCGTTAGCCGATATCGGCAGCGGATTCTGGCGGCACGGGACGATGTGCCCTACGCGCAGCTCAAGCAGGAATTGGAAGGTGCGGAAGAAACACTTCAACTCCTCCGGCAAGTCGGCGACACGGTGATCGCGGCGTTCTTTTCCGCAGACAAGACAAAGGCACGGGAGAACGAGCGGCTTGCTTTGCGGCACCTGACGGAGTTAAGCATCCGAGATGTAACGGATCAGAAGAGCTTCTCAAAAATTGACGAAGCTCGAAGGAATCTTCATCGTGAATCAAACGGTGTTCGACCATTCCACTGGGAGTTGGAGTTTCCTGAAGTGTTCCGGCTCGATATGCAGGGGGCACGGACCGGAGGCTTCGATGTGATCGTCGGGAACCCGCCGTTTCTCGGTGGGGCACGAATCTGGCCGACGCTCGGCGGTGGCTACACGGCATGGATTAGGCATCTGCACCCGAATTCTGAAGGGAAAGCAGTAGATTTGGTAGCGCACTTTTTCAGACGAGCGTTTAGCCTTTTGCGGCTAGGAGGTTGCTTTGGGTTGATTGCCACCAATTCTATTGCTCAGGGCGATACTCGCGAAGCTGGCCTTAAGCAGATATGTAAGAGCGGCGGTCAAATCTATGCTGCCACTCGTAGGCTGCGATGGCCAGGCGACGCGGCGGTGATCGTGAGTGTGGTTTCTGTCATCAAGGATCGCCATATTGGCGAAATTAATTTGAACGGACGGCCAGTCCCCGCTCTCAATTCATTCCTATTTCCGAGCAAGATAGAGTTCGATCCGGTACCTCTTGCTGCAAATGCTGACGCATCTTTCCAAGGTGCCTGCGTGCTCGGAATGGGTTTCACGTTCGATGATAGTGACACCACTGGTACGGCTTCGTCCATCACTGCAATGCATGACCTTCTTCGGCGAGATTCTAAAAATGCGGAGAGAATTTTCCCTTACATAGGGGGGAAGGAAATCAATTCGAACCCAGAGCTTCTTCATCATCGATATGTAATTGATTTCGAAGATATGTCCCTTGAAGAGGCTTCAAGATGGCCTGAACTTCTTGACATTGTGAGGAATAGGGTCAAACCGGATAGAGGGAAGATAGGCGGTTATTCAGTAGCCGAACGCCGTAAGGAATATTGGTGGCAGTTTGGTACTGCCACTCCGGCACTCAACAAGGCGAAGATCGGGCTCACGCAGGTGCTCACAATAGCTCGGATCAGCAACGCATTTGCGCTGGCTTTCTTGCCAGCGGCGGTAGTGTGCAACGAAAAGACGATCGTCTTTACGTTCGAAACCCACGCAGCTTTCGCAACGCTCCAGTGCCGTGTCCATGAAATATGGGCTAGGTTTTTTGGCTCTACCCTCAAGGACGATTTCCAATACACACCGTCGGATTGCTTTGAGACTTTTCCCTTTCCAGAGAATTGGGTGCGTCATCCCC
Source organism: Acidobacteriota bacterium (assembly GCA_021811745.1). The sequence continues at coordinate 1,956 of JAJZNH010000944.1, read as the reverse complement.
AGCTCAACAGTATTGGTAAAAATTACTACGAATTTCGTGCAGGCCTCATGGCAAAGTACAGAGAAGGCCTCACTACAACTTATAACCGCTTCCACGATCCCAACGAAATCTCCGGTGATATCCAAAGCCTGCGAAGTTTACACGCCGCGATGGACAGGGCGGTTCTTGATGCATACGGCTGGCAGGACATTCAGTCTGTCTGCGACTTCCTACCCGAGTTCGACGATGTCGAGGATGAAGACGAAAACGGTAGTCCCAAACGCAAGAAATTTCGCTACCGCTGGCCCGACGAAATTCACGATGAAGTCCTCGCCCGCCTGCTCGATCTGAATCGCAAGCGTGCATTGGAAGAGGGGCAAGTAGCTGCAGCAATGGCGTCCGTGGAGAACGGCACGCGTGCTCCAAAGCAATTACGAAAGAAGTCGGGTGGCAAACGTGGGGCAGCCGAATCAGAAGCCAGACCAACACTCTTTGCCACGGAAGAATAGGGGACACTGGGCCATGCCGGGAGAAATGAAATCTGTCGAGGTGAGAGGAAAGCTGGTCGATGCGCTGCGGCTTGACCTGGTCGGGCCGGACGAGCAACTTGGCGATTCGAAGGAGGTGCTTCCGCAGGCCCCCTCGCGCTGGTACCTGACCGGCTTCCTGGTTCCGCTAGGCGCCAAAGCCGAACAGCGTGCAGACGAGACTGCCGACGACGATCTGGACGATGCCGGTGAAGGCGGCGGTGAAGGCGACGACGCCGTGGGTGCGGAAAAAGCAGCGGCACGACAGCGGTATTTCCCGTCTTCAATCGGAGCCAGCGTCCTGGTGCCTGCAGATGCGGAGGAACTGCGGGTATGCGTCCGCTGGGGAGACTACAAGCGCCACACTGGGTCCCAGGAAGAGTGGGAGCGTGAACCCAGGAAAGAGTGGGTTGCAATTGACCTCAAGAAAGCCAGCGGCAAGCCTAAGGAGATCGCCGTCAAGGAAAGCGACGACCTGTACGTCGCATATATGGTCCGGCCCGTAGGCATGTTGGCCGATGGCACCGACCTGCCCAAAGGCGCCCGCACTGTTTCTATTTTTGTGGTGAATCGCCGCGCCGAAATGCCGGACGAGATTCGCGACCAGGCATTTGCCTTTCAGGTTGAGCTGGAAATTCACGCCGACACAGAATTCCTTCGCCGCCCGGACCTTCGTGGCTCCATCACCGAGGATTGGGACGAGCGAATCGCCGACCTGCAATACCGGGATGACGGCGAGTTTGCTGTGGGGCACAATGTTTCAGCGGAAGCCGTGCGCGAACATGATGGCCGCTGCCGGGTCGTGCGCACCTGCTGGATTCCGCAGGCTGAGGTCGAAAAAGTGGAGCCAGCTCCGATCAAGGGAGTTGAGCTTTCCATGGATGCGCTGGCCGACCTGGCAGACGGCGCCGAGGCAAAAGCCAAGCTTGGGTCCCTGGTTAGTGGCTACCGCGAATGGATTGAGGCGCAGAAAGCGAAGATCCCGGCGGAACCTGCCAGGCGGCACGAAACCGGCACGGACCTAATGAACCGGGCGGCAGTGGCAGCCAACCGAATCGAGGAAGGAATCAAGCTGCTGAGTGTGCCGGACTGCCTGGAGGCATTCAAGCTGGCGAATAAGTGCATGGCGTTGGCTGCCCGCCGCCGCATGGGCGTGATGCAGGACAAGTCAATGGAGAGCATCCAGCCAGCGTGGCGACCATTCCAGCTCGCCTTTCTTCTGATGAACCTGAAGGCAATTGCCGATCCGCAAAGCGATGACCGGGACGTAGTCGATCTGCTGTTCTTCCCCACCGGTGGCGGCAAGACCGAAGCCTATCTTGGCTTGGCGGCATTCACGCTTGTGCTGCGGCGACTGCGGAATCCCGGCATCACGTCGGCGGGATTAAGCGTGCTGATGCGCTACACGCTGCGGCTGTTGACCTTCGAGCAGTTGAGCCGCGCAGCGACC
>JAJZNH010000168.1 GCA_021811745.1 Acidobacteriota bacterium | reverse complement strand
ATACATTTTGCCGGAATTCTGAACTTGCCATTTGTGTTCGCAGACCTTTCGCGCTAAAACCTGCCGGTATGCTGCAGGGACGAACTCTTCACCCGGGATATGCGCAACAGCGGAACAACAGCAAATGAAGCTGCGTACAACTCTGGCTTTCAGGATTTGAAGAATTAAAATCCCACGCGCGATAAAAATGCACAATAAAAAAGGCAATTCTTGCTCACTCGCGCGATCAGCCTGCCTTATACGCCGTCAGTTCAAAAAGGCTTAACCTCTTCGACAAAGCACAACGTCCACTCTTGCGGCTATAACCCGGACCTGCAAAGCATGAAAACCGTAAACAAACCGCGTAACTCCTGTGACTCATGCCGCGGACTCTCACTGTTGACGCAATATAACTCTTCACGGCCAACCGCTTTCCGCTCTGACTCATCTGCATTTGAGAAGCTTCACACGAGTTTCGCATCGCCCCAGAGAAACCGTTGATTCAGCATCGCGCGAGTGGATTGGAAAGGGCAAGCAGATCGCATGACACTTTGGTGGTAAAGACGAGATGCGGGTAATCATTCGAAAGTTACCCGGGACGTCTTCTCGAGTTACTTTCGAACCTGCTTTCGCCGGCCCCCGTCAGCAAGCATGCGTATTACTCCGGAATCTGCGACTCACATGAGCAATCAGCAGATACTCCGATCACCTCGGCGGCTCATAATTGAAGCACCTCCGCGGAGCAATCAGTTGAAGCGCGCAGCTTGGCTTCGGTGTCCAGGGAAGGGTGCTCCCATGACTGTAAGCCCAGCCTTCTATTCCACAGGAACTACGTAGGCATCGAGTGTGAGGAATTGCTGGATGTGCGGATCGGGCGACAACAGGAAGCCCTGCAGTGGCCCGAAGTACTGGGCGCGGCCCTGATGGAGAAAGAGAACGGTATCGGCAAGGCGCGCGGCGAAGCGCATGTCATGCGTAACTACGATGCTGGTAAATCCCAACTGGCGCTTGAGGCGCTGAATCAAATCACCGAGGCGGCGCGCGATGAGAGGATCGACCATCGTCGTCGGTTCATCGTAGAGCACAACCTCAGGCTGCGCGGCCAGGGCGCGCGCGATAGCCACGGCGCGTTTGCGCCCGGTGGAGAGGCTGGCCGGCAATGCATCGGGCACGTCCTCGGCTCCCACCATGCCGATGAGACGGTCGACAATCTGGTCTACCTGCTCGTCGTCCAGCCCGCCGCGCTCGCGCAGTGGAAAGGCGACGTTTTCGCGCACGCTCAGCGAATCGAAAAGCGCTCCGTTCTGAAAGACCATGGTGATACGCTTGCGAATCGGTTGCATGCCCTCTTCGTCGAGTTCCGTGATCTCCTGCCCTTCGACGCGGACGAAGCCGGAATCCGGCTTGAGAAAGCCCATGAGAATGCGCAGGGTCACCGATTTACCCACGCCGCTTCGGCCCAGAATGCAGAGCGTTCGCCCCCGCTCGACCGAGAAACTTATGTCCTCCAGAACAGGCCGGCCACTCAAGGCGATGGAGACGTTCTCAAACTCGATGATGGGTTCCGCACTGTCCTTAACCGGGGCCACAGACAAATCGGCATGGGCGGCCAGCGCCGACGTGAGCATATCGGGAAGTTCGGGATTGGTTGCCGAATCAGACATCTTCCTGAGATCAGCTTACGCGAAGTGGCCCGCGAAGCACGCCTCCGCGCGGCGAAGATCGGCCGGCCTGTTGACATTGAGAAACCAGATGGCGGGCGGCAGAGCATCCGGGTGCGTTGCCGCGCCCGATTGCGCCAGCAGTTCAGAGGGGATGACGGCCACGGCGTCATGGAGGCTGGCCGCGGCAGCCTCGAACGCGGAATAGCATCCACCCTGCCCGGATTTGAGCCGGGCCTGGAGCGCTGGAAATACGGCTCGGTGCAAGACCGCCGGAAACGTCTGGGCAAATCCGCCCACTGACGGGACGGTGACTGCCCTGCCCGTAAGCCGCGCCCGCGCCAGCAGATAGGCCACCAACTCCGCAGGCAGAAGAGGCATGTCAACGGGCAAAAACACCGCCCACTCTGCCTGCATCGAAGCCAAAGCGGCGCAGATGCCACCCAGAGGCCCCAACCCCGGCTCATCGTCAGCGACGAAAGGCGCCGTAGCCGCAAGGAACGGGCGGGCGCCTACCACCGCGGCCGGCACGCCAGCCTGGCGCAGAACACTCAGAGCGCGCTCAACCAGCGGCAGACCCGCGAACGAAACCAGCGCCTTATCCCGGCCCATGCGGCTGGATTGGCCACCAGCCAGGACAAAGCCTGCGGCGCCGGCCTCCTGGCCGCCGGGCAGCAAGTTCACCTCCCCGCTTCCTCCAGAAAGAGAACAATCGACTCAATCCCCAGCGCGAAATTCTTCAGATGAAATTTCTCGTTGGGAGCGTGCAGGTTGTCATCGGGAAGTCCGAAGCCCATCATCACGCTCGGAATGCCGAGATAGCGCGCAAAATCGCCCACGATAGGAATTGAGCCTCCGGAACGGATAAAGACAGTCTCTCGTCCCCAAACTTCGCGCAATGCCGCGGTAGCGGCCTTCACATAGGGATTATCAACGGAAATCAGGCATGGCTCACCGGAGTGGATCAGGCGGACTGCCACCTCCACGCCGAGCGGCGCAATCCGTGCGACATAATCCTTATACAGATCGAAAGCCTTGGCCGTCGTCATCCCCGGCACCAGCCGCATGGAGACCTTGGCCGTGGCCCGGGCCGGAATCACCGTCTTGGCGCCCTCGCCGGTGAATCCGCCCGGCATGCCGTGGACGTCCAGCGTCGGACGCGCCCAGGTACGCTCCAGCACACTGTATCCGGGCTCGCCCACCAGTTGCCGCGAACCCACCTCATTGATCCGGTATTGTTCCTCGTCGAAAGGGAGGCTGCGCCAGGCGGCGAGTTCCTCCGCACTGGGCGGGATGATGCCGTCGTAGAAGCCGGGAATGAGAATGCGGCCGTCCTCATCCTTGAGGCGAGCCAGAATCTGCGCCAGAGCGATGAAGGGGTTCGGAGCAGCGCCGCCGTACATGCCGGAGTGCAGATCGGCGCGGGCACCGCGCACCTCAATCTCGGTGTAGATCATGCCGCGCAGGCCGACACACAATGTGGGCAGACCGGGAGCAAAAAGTTCGGTGTCGGATACGAGCGCGAAGTCGGAGTGCAGTTCAGGCGGCCCAGATGCAACAAAGCGCGCAATTCCCTCCCCGCCAACCTCTTCCTCGCCTTCAAAGAGAACACGAACATTTACCGGCAGCGCTCCGGCCGTAGCCAGCAGTGACTCCAGCGCTTTGAGTTGCGCAACGAGCTGGCCTTTATCGTCTACCGCGCCACGCGCGTAGAGGTTGCCGTCGCGTTCTGTGGGCTCGAAGGGCGGCGACAGCCACTCGTCCAGCGGATCGGGGGGTTGCACGTCGTAATGAGCGTAGATAAGCACTGTGGGCTTGCCCGTGGCGTGCAACCAGTCGGCGTAGACCAGCGGATGGCATTCCGTCTCAATGAGCCGCGCATTGTCCATGCCAATGCGCTTAAGTTCGACAGCCAGCGATTCGGCGGCGCGGCGGCAGTCGTCCTTGTGCTCAGGCAGCGTAGAGATCGAAGGAATACGTAACAGGGCCTTCAAGTCATCAAGAAAACTTGAATAATTCTGGCGTGCAAAAGCAACGGCGGGCGAAGTCATCCGGATACTCCCTGCGAAAAATCGGTAAAGGAAAGTATAGGCCGTTAAGGCCACGCATGCGGCCAGAGAAGTTTATGCTTCAGCCGAATCAGTTCCCGGAGGACGCGGGCCGGGAGTTTCCCCCTTGAGTATGAGCTGGCTCAATCCTCGACACGGCTCCCTGGCGCTTGCGAGCGTCCGAAATTGCGTCGGAGTCCCCCCTGGGGAACGCTGCTGCGGCAGGGCGGAAAGCCTCGCAGCTCAGCAGGATTCCGGTTTACTGTCCTGATTCCCGGGGTCCGCCGGCGACGCGCAAGGCGGTGCGGGAAGGAAGAGAGCAGTAGGAAAGGGTAAGCTAATACAAGAGGTTGCAGAAGCATAATCGACGGAAAGCCGCTATGGAGAACAACGTCAAGGTTCTCATTGCCGAGGACGAGCCGAACGCGCTGATGGGGCTCGCGGAGCTGATCTCCGGTTGGGGATATCAGACCGATACCGCGCGCGATGGCGTCGAGGCCCTGGAAAAGGCATTGGCGTGGAATCCGGCCATCGTCGTGACCGATCTGAAGATGCCGCGTTTGGACGGCATCGGCCTGCTCGCCAAGCTGGCCGAAGAGGGATCGGGGATGAGCAACGTCGCAGTGGTGATGCTTACCGCCATGGGCTCCATCGAATTGGCCGTAGACGCTATGAAGCTGGGCGCTTATGACTTCCTGCAGAAGCCCGTCGACGCCACCCGCCTCCGGACCATCCTCGCCAATGCCACGCGGCAGCGCGAGACGGAAATCGAGCTGGAAGTGGCGCGGCGAAGATTGCGTGAAACCGGCGTCCTGGGCTCCCTGGTGGGAAGTTCCAAGGCTATGCGCCAGATCTTCGCCCTGATTGAGCAGATTGCGCCTTCCAACGTCTCCGTGCTCATCACCGGTGAAAGCGGCACGGGCAAAGAGCTGGTGGCGCGCACGCTGCACGAACTCAGTCCGCGCAAGACACGGCCGTTTGTGGCGCTGAACTGCGCAGCCATTCCGGAGACGCTGATTGAAAGCGAGATCTTCGGCCACGAAAAGGGCGCCTTCACCGGCGCTGTTGACCGCCGTGCCGGTTGCTTCGAACTGGCCTCGGGAGGCACGCTGTTGCTGGACGAGGTAGGTGAAATGCCCATCGGAACCCAGGCAAAGCTGCTCCGGGTCCTGGAAGAGCGGAAGCTGCGCCGGCTGGGCGCGCGCACAGAGCAGGATGTGGACGTCCGGGTGCTGGCCGCCACCAACCGCGATCCCGACCTGGCCGTCTCCCAGGGACACCTGCGCGCCGATCTTTTCTACCGCCTCAATGTTTTCAATATCCACATGCCGCCGCTTCGCGAGCATCCGGAAGATCTGCCGGCAATGGTTGAGGCCATGATCAGCGAGATGAATCGAAAGCACGGCCGCCGGGTTGCCGGCGTCGCGACTTCGATGCTCGAGCGCATGATGGTTTACGACTGGCCTGGCAATGCCCGCGAACTGCGCAACACGATCGAACGGGCGGTTATTCTCTGCCCCGATGGCGCGCCCCTCGACGCCGGACACCTGCCGCCAGGCTTTGCCAAGGGACAGCCGTTGGCCCCTTCGGTGGCCGATCCCGGTGTCATTCCCCTGCACGTGGGCAGCACCGTCAATGAAGCCGAGCGGCTGCTTATCCTGCGCACACTCGAAGCAACCGGCCAGAACAAGACCCGGGCCGCCGAGATCCTGGGCGTGAGCCTCAAGACCCTGCATAATAAGCTCAAAGAATACAGCCGGGCCCAGGAAATGCCGACAAGCTGAGCCATGCGTCTGAAGACCAAACTCGTTCTGGCGATCACCGGCCTGGTGTTCATCATCGCCAGCGTGCTCTCACTGGTTTACATGACGCAGTTGCTGCGCACGGCTGTGCAACAGTCCTACGACTCGAACCATATGGTCGCCAACCAGGTGCGCTTTGCCCTTCAAAATGCCCTTGAAACCGGCCTTCAGGATCGCGTTGTTGACCCCAATGATCCCTCCGAGCTGCGCATCCTGGTGGCTGAAGCGGTGCGCGAAGACGCCTCGCTCCAGGCCGTTATCGACTCCGTAAACCGGTACTCGCTCACCGTCTATGACGTGAACATCGCCGATGCTCAGTCCGACACAGTGCTCAGCACGAATCCAGACAACGAAGACAAGCCTCTGCCGGCGCGGCCCAACTATGACCAGCTACTCAACGCCAATCCCTTTCATCTGATGGTGGAGGTCTTCGGGCCTCCACAGGTGTTTGACGTAGTGGTTCCCCTGGACCGCAACGGCAAGCCTTTTCTGAGCGTCCATGTAGGCGTGCGCACTACGCTGCTGCGCGCCTTCTACGCGCCCTGGCTCGCCGAGGCGCTTACCCTGATGGGATTCTCGCTGGGAACCGCGCTGCTGGTGGCCTTCCTGCTGAGCAACCTGGCCCTGGGCCCGATGGAGCAAATCAGCCTGCAACTGGACCGCTTGACTGCAGCCGGCGATGCTGCGGAAGCAGCCGGACAGAAGCCTGCTCCCAATCAGGATATGGCTGCGAGCGTCTCCAACAAGATCGAGAAAATCGGCCAGCGCATGCGGAACGTCGAAGAGGTCTTTTCCGCATTGAAGGAGAATCTGGACCAGATTCTTGGCAATCTTCAGGATGGAATTCTGCTCTTTACCGGCGATGGGCGCGCGGTCCTGGTCTCTGAAGCTGCCCGGCGTTTTCTGCTCAAGGAGCGCGACACCATCCTGGGCTTGCATGCACGGGAGATCTTCGATCGCTCAACCGTGCTGGGACGAAGCATCGGCGAAGCCTTTGATGCCGGCGTCAATCTGGTCAAGGAAGAGATTCTCACTGAAACCGGCCGCCGCATCGAGGCATCGCTGGACTTTATCCACGACGACAAATCCCCTCAAGGGCTGGGAGCGCTGGTCACTCTCCACGACCTCGAATCGGCCGAAGAGATCGAGTCGGAACTGGAGTTGTCGCGCCGCATGGCTGCCATCGGCCGCCTCACCTCCGGCGTCGGCCATGAGGTGAAGAATCCAATCAACGCCATTGTCGTCCACCTGGAGCTGCTGAAAAACAAGCTTGGAGACGCCAGCGGTCCGGCATCCCGCCATCTGGAGGTGATCAACGCGGAGATTCACCGCCTGGACCGCGTGGTGCAAATGCTGGTGGATTTTTCCCGGCCGGTCGAGCTCAGGCTCCGCGAACAGGATCTGCGTCCGATCATTGGCGACGTGCTGGCGCTCGCGGCGGACGAATTGACTACCCGTAACGTGACCCTTTCCAGTTGGCTGCCGTCCAAGCCTCTAGTCGCCAATGTCGATGCCGACCTTCTGAAGCAGGCGGTATTGAACGTGATTCAAAATGGCGCGCAAGCGATGCCGGCGGGCGGCAAACTGGAAATTGTTCTAGAGGAGAACCGGAAAGCTGCCATTTTGCGGATTGCCGATGAAGGTCCCGGCATTCCGGAAGAGATTCGTGAAAAAATCTTCGATCTTTACTTCACAACCAAGAGCGGAGGAAGCGGTATCGGACTGGCCATGACCTATCGCATTCTTCAGCTTCACCACGGCAGCGTGGAAGTAAAATCAGAGGTAGGGCGTGGCACGGAATTCCAGCTGCGAATTCCTCTCACCGTCACGGACTGGGGACGCCGGTATCTTCAACCAGCGGAATTTCAGGGCCAGGAAGGGCTTGGGGAATGAAGTCGCCTAGCAGGATCATTGCGTGGATGCTGCCGTTTTTATTGACGGGATGCATCCCGTGGGTCCATCGCGCTAAGGTGCCGGTTGCGCCGTCCATCGCGCAGCCCACTCCGCCTCCGCCTGAGGTTGCTTCGCTGCAGCTTTCGCCTGCGGTGGCAATGATTCCGCTTCAGCCGGTCACGCCGAATTTCCCGATAACGACTTCCCCGCCCGAAACATCGATCTCGCACTATCGTCACAGAAGGCACATGAACAAAGCTCCGCAGGAGGCGACGGACGAAATCCCGGCTGTCAGCGCCATCGGCCAGCTCTCAATGGGAGATCCTGCTGATACACAACGGGAAACTTCGAATCTGATTGCTTCAACGGAGCAAGGGTTAAATGAAATCAGCCGCAATCTCAACGGGCAGCAGCAGAAAACCGCCAATCACATTCGTGATTTCCTTAAGGAAGCCAAATCAGCCCTGGCATCAGGCGATGTGGACGGCGCGCACAACCTGGCCGCCAAGGCTAAGGTACTCCTGGATGAGCTGAAGAAATAGAAGCGATTTTCCGCCTCCTTACCGCTCACCCCAACTCAGCTTGCTGCGCAAAGCGTCAAAGAAACCGCCTTCGCTGATCCGCACCAGCCTTACGGTGTGGATCGAGCGGCAGCAGCGCACCTCGTCGCCCGGATGCAGCCCGACTGCCTGTTGGCCGTCTACGGTGAGCAACGCCTGGTTGGGAACTCGCTCCACGCGCACGGTGAGCGAGGCATCGCCTCGCACGACAATCGGACGAAGCGTAAGCAAATGTGGGCAGATGGGAGTAACTACCATGGCGTCCACGTCAGGCGTGAGGATGGGACCATTGGCGGCAAGCGTGTAGGCCGTAGAACCGGTGGGGGTGGAGACGATGACGCCGTCCGCGCGGAACTGGGCGACACTCCTGCCGTCCAGCTCGACGGCAAAATCGCCCATGCGGGCAATGTCACCCTTGGAAACCACGATCTCGTTTAGCGCATCGACGCTGCACTGCTGCACGCCATCACGCCACAATTCGGCGTGGAGCATGGCGCGCTCATCCAAGCCGTGGCAGCCCTCGCACCAGCTCTCCAGCGTCGAGTAAAGGTCAGCCAGCCGCACCTCGGTCAAAAAGCCCAGGAAGCCCAGATTCACGCTGAGAATCGGCGTGCCTGACGCCGCAAAGACGCGGGCAACTGAAAGCAACGTGCCATCTCCGCCGAGGACGATCACCAGAGACGGTTGACGAGATGGAAGCTCGGCGCGATCAAACGATGGCGCCTCCGCCGTATACCGGCCCGCCTCGCTGTCCAGCATGGGCTCGTAGTCATGCCCGCGCAGCCATCTAATCAATTCAGGCAGAATTCGGCTCAGCTCTTCCCGGTGCGGCTTGCAGGCGATAGCGACACGAACCATGCGGTCCCAGTGTAACGGATCGGACTCCGGGGCGACGCGGTCCGGATCACCTTTCCGGATTGTTGCGCGCCATCGCGGCCAATATTTCCGTGGGCTCGACGGCAGGGCAGCGCGCATAAAGAAGAAACTCGCGATTGCCTTCCGCGCCTGCGATCGGCGACGGAATCGTCTCCACAACGCCCCATCCGAGCGACCGTACGCACTCCGCCACCTTGTTGATCGCCAACTGATGCGC
>JAJZNH010000963.1 GCA_021811745.1 Acidobacteriota bacterium | reverse complement strand
ATTGACGCCAGGATCGGGCTTGACGCCGAGCGGTGCGAGGATAAAGAAGGGCATGGAGGCAATATGGGTGAGCTCCTGGCCGTAGGTGCGGACGGTGGCGAATTCAGCCGGCGAACCGGGCGCAAAGGTTGCCTTTGTGGGAGCGAAGTTGTATTTGTCGGCGGGCATGGCCTCAGCCATGCCGAGGATTTCGCTTTGAATATGGCTCACCATGGGGAGGATTGACTTGGCGGCAGCGGACTGTGCCTGGGCTTGGGAGGCGAGGATGCAGCAACCGAATGCGGCGGCAAGACAAGCCGCCGTGAATAGACGGTGTATCGGCTTCATGGAAACTCCTTCAGACTCGTTTTTTGGGATTCCGGAGAATGAACCGGAGGCCGCGGCCGCGAGCAGGCCGTGGGGCCCGATGAGGCCAGCCTAGCAGACGGAGGGCAGGTTAGGGAAAGAAAAAGCTGCGGAGATTGGCTTGCGCCCGGGGCCGGCTGTGGCTGCTGGCAGCCGAGCGGGACGCGGGGCGCGCCAAAGAGGACTGGAACACAGCGGAGAACCGCAACTCCGCATAAAATGAAAGGAGGAGGCTTCCCCTTCATGCGCAGAATCTATATGGATGCGAACGCCACCACACCCCTGCTTCCGGAGGTGATGGAGGTGATGCGCCCCTATTGGATGGAGCGGTTCGGGAACGCTTCGTCGATCCACACGCCTGGGCAGCAGGCCCGGACTGCGGTGGACCATGCGCGGGAGACGCTGGCGCGGTTCTTCAACTGCCGGGACGCCGAAGTCGTGTTCAACTCCGGTGGGACGGAGGGCGACAACACGGCGATATTCGGCCTGTTGCACGAAGGCGATCACATGATCACCACGTCCATTGAGCACTCGGCGGTGATGCGCGCGGCCGAACGGGCGGCCGAGTGCGGCGCGGCGGTGACGTTTGTGGGGCCGCAGCCCGACGGGCTGATCGATCCCGAAGCCATCCGCGTGGCGCTGCGCCCGGAGACGAAACTGATCAGTGTGATGCTGGCCAACAACGAGACTGGAGTCTTGCAGCCGGTGGATGAGATCGGCAAGATCGCGGCGGTGGCGGATGTTTTTTTTCACATCGACGCAGTACAGGGCGCGGGTAAGGTGACGCTGGACGTGCGGCGGCTCCGCTGTCATGCGCTCACCATCAGCGCGCACAAGATGCACGGGCCAAAGGGCGTAGGCGCGATGTATGTGCGGCGGGGCACGCCGCTGGACGCATTGCTGCTGGGCGGAAACCACGAGCGCAGGATGCGCGCCGGCACTGAGAACGTTCCCGGCATCGTGGGCCTGGGCAAGGCCGTGGAACTGGCGATAAAGGATTTGGAAGACGGGACGATGGAGCGGGTGGCGCAGCTGCGCGACCGGCTGGAAGCGGGGATTCTGGAGATTGCGGGCACCGGCGTGAACGGCGCAGGCGCGCCGCGCGTAGCCAATACAACCAACATGCGCTTCGAACAGGTGGAGGGCGAGGCACTGGTGATCGCTCTGGATTTGAAGGGCGTTGCGGTGAGCGGAGGCTCGGCGTGCCACTCGGGATCGACCGAGCCCAGCCACGTGCTCATGGCCATGGGGTTGGACAAGAACGCGGCGCGGGCGAGCCTGCGCTTCAGCCTGCTGAAGACGGCGACCGACGAGGACGTGGACCAAGTGCTGCGCGCGGTTCCGGAAGCCGTGGAACACTTGCGGGCGCTGGCGCCGATAGAAGCAGCTCCTAGCTATTAGCTTCTAGCTGCCAGCTTGATCGTTGCCGGCTGGGGATTTGAATGTGCAGCGCGCACATCGCACGGATTGAAATCGTGAAGAAATCAGGGCCGAACTACGACCCTCGAACCGCAAGAAAAGGCTAGAGGCTAGGAGCTAGAGGCTGTACTTATGACGCACACAACCATTGCCGTGGCCATGTCTGGAGGGGTGGACTCCTCGACGGCGGCGGCAATCCTCGCCCATTCCGGCGAGACGGTGGTAGGACTGACGCTGCAGCTCTGGGATCAGACGCGGCTGGCGGGACGGCACGGAATTCCCGACGCCCCCAAGGCCGGCCGCTGCTGCTCGCTCGATGATGTCTACGACGCGCGGCGCGTCGCCGAGCAACTGGGCATTCCCTACTACGTGGTGAATCAGGAGGAGCGTTTCGAGCGCGACGTGGTGCGGCCCTTTGTGGACGAGTATCTGGCCGGGCGGACGCCGATTCCGTGTTCGCTCTGCAACAATCACCTAAAGTTCGATCAGTTGCTGAAGACGGCGCGGTCGATTGGCGCAAAGCACATCGCCACTGGCCACTACGCTGTGAACGAGTTCGATGAGGCGCGCGGGCGGTGGATCTTGAAGCGGCCCGCGGACTTGGCCAAGGACCAAACATATTTTCTGTTCGGGCTGACGCAGGAGCAGTTGGCGCACACGCTGTTTCCGTTGGGCCGCATGACCAAGCCCGAGGTGCGCGAGACGGCCCGCCAGCACGGACTGAAGCTGGCCGACAAGCCCGACTCGCAGGAGATATGTTTCATCCCAGGCGGTGATTACAAGCAGTTTTTGACGGCGTATCTGGAAGAGCAGGGCGAGCAGATTCCGGAGACCGCCGGCGAACTGGTAGCCGCCAACGGCGAAGTTGTCGGGCAGCATGAGGGAATCTTTAACTTCACGGTGGGCCAGCGCAAGGGGCTGGGCGCAGTCGGGCGTCCCCAGGGCCCAGCGCCGCTCTATGTGTTGAAGATCGATCCTGTGAGCCATTGCGTGACCGTGGGCGCGGACGCTGAATTGGGCACCCGCGCGCTGCGCGTACGGAGGCTGAACTGGATCAGCGTTCCGGAACTGCGCGAGCCAATGCGGGTGCGGGCAAAGATTCGCCACCGGCACGAACCGGCATGGGCTACGCTGAATCCGTCTGCTTCTCCAGACGAGGTCGAAGCCACCTTCGACGAACCGCAGCGCGCCGTAACGCCGGGCCAGGCTGCAGTGTTCTACGACGGCGATGAGGTGGTAGGTGGCGGCTGGATCGTCTAAAGCAACACCACGGTTGGCGTATCCGAGCCAGAGCTGAAGTCCACGCGGGGTGTGTGGGGGGCTTTTTTCACCCCGCGATCCACTCGCTGGGTGGATTCTCGGCCTGCCCTGCTCCCAAAGCCTCGACTGGGATACGGCAATCCTTTTTTCGTTCTTGGCCTCTGATCAGAGGAGTTCGTTCCATCAGCTTTTTGGGTTCCCATGTCCAAATAGGGGACATGGGAACTGCCTCGGCTGTACAGAGTGAAGCGGCCAGAGAACCTTGGCGGTTCTCCAAATTTCTATGAAATGCTGAGAGGCCTGCAAAGGAGCGTTATCTTGAGAAGAGTGTACCCGGAAGTTACGTTCCACTCTAAACAAATCGGAGAACCGCTATCGCATTGCGGCTGCATCGATTAGTAATCGATGTCTGCCACGTGCGGGTCCGGAGATCCGCACGTGGAGTTGCGAAATCACGCGAAAGCGGCTCAGATGCTCAACAGCGCCGAGAAGACGATGCCCAACGAAGGGCGGAGAAGGGCCATCAGCACGTAGCCGCCCACGAAGATCATGAGCAGGTAGCTGATCCAGATAGGGATCCGGTCATAGGCCACCACGGCGTTGTAGGGCAGGGAATTGCGCAGCAGGCGGCTGCCGTCGAGGGGCGGAATGGGAAGCAGGTTGAAGAAGAAGAGCGAGAGATTAACTTCGATGGTTAGTAACGCGAGCAAAGTGACGGCTTGCAGCCCGGCAGGAGTTCCCAAAACGAGGCCGCCGGCGAAGCTCGAAAGCACCAGCGCGCGCCCGCCAGGAATGGCGACAATAATGACGGCAAGGATGAGGAAGGCCGCCGCCACGAGGATGAGGTTCGAGACCGGCCCGGCCAGCGTGACCAGATTGTCGTCGCGCCGGATCTTGCGGAAGTTGCGGGTGATGACGGGAGTGGGCTTGGCCCAACCCACCAGCAAGCCGCTGAAGAAGTTGAAGCCGATAAAGGGGCCGAAGATGATGAGTGCGGGAAAGAGGAGGGTGCCGATGGGGTCGGCATGGTACATGGGGTTGAGCGTAATGCGGCCTTCCAGGCGCGCGGTCTGGTCGCCCAGGCGCGAGGCCATCCACGCATGGGCGCACTCGTGAAAGCTGAGTGAAAACAAGAGGATAACAAACTCGAAGACGGCAATGAGGAAGCGGCTGGATAGCAAGAGCACTCTCCAAGGAGTGGAAGTCTCAGGTTAGCATGGCGACACGAAGGGAGCCGGTTCCTCACACTGACGCGCGGGTCTAGCATCCACTGCGCCTCCGGCGCGGGGCAATGGGAGTCCGGATGTTTGACGAATTCACATCGTGCGATCACCGCTGCATGAGCGGCTCGGGGAGCTGTCGTGGCGGTCTCAAATGAATTGAGCCCGTAACGGGGTGGATTCCCCCCTTTGCATGATCGAAAAGCCGAGGCGAAGCGGGGCTATAGTGAAAACTGGCGACTCTCACGACCTTGCTCAGGCGTGACAAAACAGGGCAACGGCACAACCCGTCTTCCGCTGTGGGAGGATGAAGCGCCCGCGGCATTCCGCTCGCAGCGCAGAGGGCAAGGTGTGCCCGGCACGGGACGGTTGCGGCGCGGCGCTCCGGGTATGCCGTTGGAGTTCGACGATCTGGACCAGGACCTCGACGAGGACGACAATGCGCGGCCTGGGTGGGGCGCTTTTCGCAGACCAGGCGGACGGTGGTGGCGGCCGGCAACGAAAGCGGGGCGCCTCTTTCTCGCGGCCGGCGTTCTGATCGTGCTGGGTAGCCTGACGGTGGCTGGCCTGCGGCTGCGGAGCGATCTGGAACACGACGCGCGCTTCCGCATCGCCGGAACCAGTGACATTCAAGCTACTGGGCTCAGCGAGGTGAGCCGCCGCGAAATGCTGGGAGTTTTCGGTTCCGACATCGGTCGCAACGTGTTTTTTGTGCCTCTGGAAGACCGGCGTAAAGAACTGGAGGCGATCCCCTGGGTTGAGCGGGCCACGGTAATGCGGTTGCTCCCGAACCAGATTCGCGTGGCGGTGGTGGAGCGCCAGCCGGTGGCATTTGTGCGGCGCGGCGAGCAGATCGGGCTGGTGGACGCGGATGGAGTACTGCTGTCGATGTCGCCGGAGGCGATGGCCCGTCAACACTATTCATTTCCGGTGCTGACTGGGATCGATGCCGGCGACCCGGCCGCTTCACGCAAGGAGCGAATGGCGGTCTACCTGCGTTTGATGTCCGCGCTCGACTCGACCGGGCAGCACTATTCCGACCAAGTTTCCGAGATCGACCTGACCGACCCGGAGGACGCGCGCGTGCTGATGCCCGAGCAGGGCCGCGATATTCTGGTTCACTTGGGTGACAGTCACTTTCTGGAGCGATATCTGCGCTATAAGCGGTACATCGTGCAGTGGAGGCAGCAGTATCCGCAGCTTGCCGCGGTGGATATGCGCTTCGACCGGCAGGTGGTGCTGGAGATGGCCTCGGGCAAGGAGGCTGCGGAGACGGACGGGGGGCAGGCCAAGCCGCAAGCAGGAAAGATAGAAGGCCGTGGCGCAGATCGACGGCCATCCACCCCTCGCTCATCCAAATCCAAGGCCGCGACGAGGAGAAGCAAGGCGGGGCGGCTGAGGAAACGCGTGGAACCTTGGGCGCGGCAAGCGGCGGACCTAGAGCCTCGCTGGGGCGCGAATGCAACTGAATGCGCCGGCATGGGGATGCGGCCGGCCACAGCCACCCGGCAAGGTGTGTGAGGCGCTATGACGCAGAGACAGGACAACCTGATCGTGGCGCTGGATATCGGGAGCGCGTGGACGCGGGTGCTGGTTACCGATCTGCATGAAGGTTCGCTGCGCTACCGCGGCCACGGCGTTCTGGAATCCGCGGGGATGCGCAAGGGGATGATCGCAGAGCTGGGGCCGGCAGGCAAAGTGGTACGAGCGGCCAGCGAGCAGGCGGAACGGGTGGCGCGTGCCAACATCGATGCGTGCGCTGTGGGAGTGGGCGGGCCGCACATTCGCGGGCTGAACACCAATGGCGGGTTGGACCTGGGCCGCCGCATGCGCGAAATCGGACCCGAAGATGTGCGCGCGGCAGTGGAGCGGGCGCGGGCCGTGGAAAGGCCGCCGGACCGCGAGATTCTGCACCTGCTGCCGCGCCAGTTCATTTTGGATGGTCAGGAGGGCATCTTCGATCCGGTGGGCATGGTGGGCGCGCGACTGGAGGTAGACCTGCACATCGCCACCTGCTCGGGGAGCGCGCTGCAAAGCACGGTGACCTGCGCCAACCGCGCCGGGCTGGAGGTGAGCGAGGCGGTGCTGGAGCCGATTGCCGCGGCGGAGAGCACGCTCTCAGCCGATGAGCGCGAGCTGGGCTCCTGCCTGCTCGATATCGGCGCACATTCCAGCGACCTGGCGGTATTTTTCGAGGGCGCCGTGGCGTATACGGCGTCGGTGCCTATCGGGGGAGCACACTTTAGCAACGATCTGGCGGTGGGACTGGAGATACCGGTAGCCCAGGCCGAGGAGCTGAAACAGCAGTTTGGCAACGCGGTGGTGACGGCTGTGCCGCAGGAAGCGGAGATTGAGACCGCCGATCCCCGGCCGCGCCGCCTGCCCTTGCGCGCCCTGGCTGAGATCCTGGAGCCGCGCGGCCGCGAATTGCTCTATTACGTGAAGGAGAGCTTGCGCCATGGCGGAGTGGCGGAGGCGCTGGGCGCCGGCTGCGTGATGACCGGCGGCGGTGCGATGCTGCCGGGCATGCTGGACATAGCGGAAAGTCAGTTAAGGGTCCCAGCGCGAATTGGTATGCCGGTGCGCTTGCCTCATATGCCGAGCGAGTTGGTTCACCCCGGCTTTGCGACGGCCATCGGCACGGTTTTGTATGTTCAACGAACGCGGACGATGCGCGCTGCGGAAGACACGAGCCTGCGCGCCAAAGTGCGCGCGTTGTTCGCGGCGACTTATTAACCCACAGGAGGGCGGAGAGCCCATGGAAAACAACGAGAAGAACGAAGCCGGAGAGATGCGCATTCAATATTACGAGGAGCCCCTGCGCGGTGCGCGGATCAAGGTGATCGGGGTGGGCGGCGGTGGAGGCAACGCTGTGAACCGGATGATCCAGGCGCGCATGGAAGGCGTGGAGTTTATCACCGCCAACACCGACGTGCAGGCGCTGAAGCTGTCGCAGGCGCCGGTGAAGCTGCAATTGGGCGTGCGTTTGACCTCCGGACTGGGAGCAGGCTCGAACCCCGACGTTGGCCGCCGCGCCGCGCTCGAAGACTCGGAGAAGATCATCGAGGCCTTGGAAGGCGCGGACATGGTCTTCGTCACGGCCGGACTGGGTGGGGGAACGGGCACCGGTGCGGCACCGGTGATTGCTTCGCTCGCCAGCGAGATGGGCATCCTTACCGTGGCTGTCATCACCAAGCCTTTTGGCTTTGAGGGCAAGCGCCGCCTGCAGCAGGCCGAGCGCGGGCTGAAGGAACTCGTGGAGAGCGTGGACACGATGATCGTGATCCCCAACGAAAAGCTGCTGGCGGTGGCCAAGGACGCGGGATTCTTCGAGAGTTTCCGCATTGCCGATGACGTGCTGCGGCAGGGCGTGCAGGGCATTAGCGACATCATCACCATCCCCGGCATCATCAACCGCGACTTTGCGGACGTAAAGACGACCATGGCGGGGATGGGGCATGCTGTGATGGGCACAGCGGTGCGCTCGGGCGCCAATCGCGCGGCGGAAGCGGCGCAGGCGGCCATGGCCTCGCCGCTGCTGGAGGCCGGCGCCATCGACGGAGCCCGCGGCATTCTCATCAACATCACGGGATCAAGCTCACTCAAGCTCTCCGAGGTGAACGAGGCCTCGTCACTCATCCAGTCGGCGGCGCACGAGGACGCGAACATTATCTTCGGAGCTGTACTCAACGAAAAGATGGGCGAAGAAGTGAAGATCACTGTCATCGCTACCGGTTTTCGCGACCAGATGCCGGAGCGGCGCGCGCGCATGTTGAGCGTGGAAGAGGCGCCGGTGGTTTCCGAGGCGGTGGTTTCAGTGCCCGTCGTCGCGCCCGATAGCTGGATGCGCGAGCCGGCAGCACCTGCCCAACCGGCGCTCGAGCTCGAATCGGCACTCGAGCCTGAACCGGAGCTTGAGTCCGAGCCGGCGCCGGCCCGTTTCATGAGCCAGGATGAAGACGAGCAAGACCAAGAGGGAGCAGACGGCGGCGGGCTCATCTTTGCGTCTGCGGCGCCGGCAGTGGCCACCACGGTCACCTTTACGCCGCTGTCCGCGGACGCTGTTCCAGATCTTGAGTCCAGTCAGGAAATTCCGGCAGCCCCACCGGTAGCTCCGCAGTTTACGGACCTGGTCGAGGAGCCGCTGTATACGCCGCTGCCGGTCGGCTACGCCGAGGTGCGGACGCACAAACCGCACAGCCAGAGCGAGCCGGAGGAGCCAGGTGCGGCTCCCTCGCCGTCGTTGTTTCCGGAGAACGGCGAGGACCTGCAACGTGACTTGGACGTTCCCGCCTTTCTGCGGCGGGTGCGTTTTTAAGGCGATTCACCCGACCGGGTGGACGGCGCCAAAACGGGTATGGGAACTGTATAGTAATCGAAAGGCCCTGAAAGTTGTACTTCATTCGGCTTGAAATCCAGGCCGACGAGGGGCTTTGCGGTTATTTTTGAGAATAGCAATCACTCAAGGCCGGAGAGGATGAATCCCGGAACACCGCAGTCAATGCGGCACAGCATGCTGTGGAAAGATTTGGCAGCCTTGAGGAGCACGCGACGGGAGCTGGCATTCCCAGTTTGGCTGAATCAAGAACGCAGGAACGCCGATAAAAAGGGAAGCAGCGTCGGCGGGCGAACAGGCGGCACGAATCTCGAAGTTGAGAGGACCATGGCGGGATGAAAGTGGCTTCGGTTTGGACGATTGCCTTGATTTTTACCGGCGTCAGCTTAGGCGCTGCAGTTGCTACCGCGCAGACAACTCCAAGTACTTCCTCTAACACTACGACTGCTGCTACGAA
>JAJZNH010000796.1 GCA_021811745.1 Acidobacteriota bacterium | reverse complement strand
AGGGACGGGTTGCGGAAGCGTGATTGCCGCCACCAGCCCAACAATCGAAAAGGAGCTGAGAAACACCACGCAGCCGCCGATGACGAGGATCGAGATGCGCGCCCAACTGCGCAGGCGGTAGAGGCTAATCGCGGTCGCGATTCCCCATGCGGCAAAGGCCAGAAACAGGCCACACAGCGCCACGATGAACGTCGTCAGCCATGCCGGGAACACCGCTCCGGACGCGGTGGCGGCTCCCTGCCGCTGCACCGAGGCGGCCAGCAACATTGCCAGTCCCAGCAGAATCTGGCACATGGAAAGCAGGACGAGAATGACGGCGGACGCAACCACTCCGGCAGGACGCTTCACGAGCCCTCCTTTGCGCCGCTGGGGAGGAGATCGACGTAGAAGCGGCGGCCACAGGCTGTTTCTGAATTGGCAAAACTATAGCACCGATCCCGCCAATGGTGGCCCGGTTCTCATCTGCCGATGAAGGCGGTTCTCCAATTTCTATCGAGTCACCAAAATCCTGCAGGGTGGCGTTTTCTTGAGGAAAACGCCACTTGATCGCCTCGGCCTCGCTCGACACCAATTGGAGAACCGCTTCAGCCCGGGGGCAGGGAAGAGCTGTGGCGCCGATGCCGCGAAGAATTCGCCTTTTCGAAGTAGCCGCCCGGTTCAGCGCCATTTGCGGACGCAAGGGCGGATGCCACTTTCCCGCTTCCAGCCTCAGGCATTGTGCAGATAAGTGCGCGACAGCCGGTCGTGCCAGCAGAGATCTTCGTCGTCGAAGAGGAACCAGACTACGCCCAGCCCGAGCGGAATAACGGCGAGCAGCATCGCCATCAGCCGGGCGCAACGCTGGGCGCGCGTCGGCATTTGTCCCTGGAAGGTGGAGAGTCGAATGCGCGCGTATTTCATGCCCGGAGTCGCCCGCGAGAGCGCGAAGAACAGACCGAAATAGAGTGCGGCGGCCACAAGCAGCGCCGTGCCCAGGCCGATCTCCGCGGCATGCACGCCGGGGACCGCACGGGTATTGTGAAGCGCCGTTATGGCTCCGGCCAGCACCCCTCCGCTCACCAGTGCGGCGTCCACAAGCGCGGCCATCAGCCGCCGATGGATTGCCGCCGCATGCAGCTCCGGCGCCGCCGCCGATTCGGGAGCCGCCTCGTCGAGCACGGTCTCGACGTTATAGGAGGGCTGCGCGTCGAGCTCGATTCCCGACCATGTGGGAGCGTTCCAGGCCTGTGCGGCCGGCTCGGTGGTCTCCGCCGCCGGATCGATCGGAAGCAGCGCCGGATTCACCTCGAAGATGCTCAACTGCGCGCCTGTTTCGGCCGCGGAGGATGGCGCTTCGGCCAGGCGCGGCCGGGCCTTCCGTGGCGCCACGATCTCGCGCGGAAATTCGATGATGTTGCCGGCGATGGGCTGCGCCGGCTCGACCATCTCCACCTCTCCGGCACCTGGATCCATCGGCTCCGCCGAGGCCGGCTTCCACCATTCTTCTTCAAATAGATCGGCGCCGCGGCTGGCTCGGAATTTCTCCGGCTCGATGGAGCGGGAGGGAAATTCCGGCGCCCAGCGCACCGTGACCGGCTCCGCGGCCGGAGCCGGCGGGGTGGTAATGAATTCAGACAAAGCCTTCTCGTCGACGGTCGCGAGGCTGCGGAGCGGCTCCGGCGCGGTTCCCGATTTCTCTTCGAGCGGGGGTTCAAAAACCCCAGGCTCCCAAGCCTCGGGCTCGCTCCGTCGCGGCGTAGCGAGGTGCAGCGACGCGGCCGGCTGGTTTGCCGCCGTCGACTCAAATTCGGCCAACATCGTCTGCACCGCCGCCGTGGCTTCAAGGGCGGCCTGCTGAGCCGCCTCGGCGGCACGCAGCGCCGCGCGCGCCTCCGCGGCCAGCACTTCGCTATAGCTCGGCGCTTTGGCATAGCGCGCCGCCACGCGGGCTGCGGCTTCCTGGGCGCGGCGGCTGGCAGCGGAAGCGGATTCCGCCGGACAATGCGGTTCGGCATGCGGCGCGGTCTTGCGACCCTTGTGCTCGGCGAGCCGGCGATTGACTTCCTGCTTCCACGCGGGAGAGGCGGTGGCCTGTACGACGGATGTGCTCACAGTGGGTGCATCCCTTCCATTGCGGCAGAGCCTTGCGGTTCTACCGCCGATCGGGTCCGAAACCGTTCCGGTGTGCACCGGGGGTTGCGGAGCTTCTCTGGATTGAGGAAGGGGAGAACGCGGAAAAAAGCTCGTACCTCGTGGATCGCAGCATCCGCGAGGAGAGAAGAAGCCGGCTTTTCGAGTTGCCAGAGCGCCGTGGAGCGCGTCCCTTGCCGGCCGGCTTTGCTATGCTGAGCCTGACCGGACCAGGCTTGGGATGCGTCCTCGTACTTTAGTGTTTATCACGCTGCTGGCCCTCTGTCATCCCTTTGTGGACGGACAGGCATTGACCAATGTGGCACCTGCGCCGGCAACTCCATCGGTGGTTCCTGCCTCCGCTCCGACGCCTGTGCCCGAACCTGTCTCCGCTCTACCCGACGATCCCGGCCAGGAGCTTTTGCCCGTCGCCAAGCCCGTGCCGCAGCCTGCAACCGGGACTCCGGTGGAGTGGCGGGCGCAGCGCCAGGAATGGATGGGCAACATCGTCACGCTCACCGGCAACGTGGTCTTTCATTACCGCGATTACGTTCTGCACGCCGACAAAGTCACCTACAACCGCGTCACCACGGAACTTGAGGCTGACGGCCACCTGCAGCTTGCCGGCGGACCCAACGACCTTCTGGTCAACGCCACCCATGGCGACATGCGCCTCGACACGCACACCGCGCGCTTCTACAACATCAGCGGCTCGCAGGGTGTCCGCACCGCGGGGCGCACGGTCGTCTATTCCACACCCAACCCGTTCCTGTTTTCGGCCCGCGTCTTCATTCAGAACGGCGAAGGCAACTTCCGTCTTGTGGATGGATCCTTCACCAACTGCCGCATCCCGCATCCCGACTGGCGCATTATCGCGCATTCCATCGCCCTGGCGAACGGCGAAGCCTCCACCAACAGCTCCTTTTTCGAGCTTTTCCAGATTCCGATCTTCTATCTGCCCTACCTGCGTCACGCGATGGGAGCCACCGGTCGCGAGAGCGGACTGCTGATCCCTGTCGTCGGCAACGATTCGATCCGCGGCTACACTTTCGGCGAACAGGTGTATTGGGCCATCAACCGCAGTATGGACGCGGTGCTGGGTATGGAATATTTCAGCAAGCGCGGCCCGGCGCCGAATGGCGACTTCCGCTACAAGGGCCCCGGCCTCGATCACGCGATCGTGCGCTTCAGTGCGCTGTTCGACCGCGGCTTCCAGCAGGCAACGCCAACCGGCACGGAGACGGTAAAGCAAGGCGGCGTGGACATTGCTTCCGAGGGCAGCAAGGATTTTTCCGCCTACACGCGCCTGGCGGGCACGGCGGAGTATCTCTCCAGCTATGTGTATCGTCTCGTCTTCAATGACAACTACTCGCAGGCCACCAGTTCGCAGGTGAGCAGCGATATCGCTTTTACCCACGCCAGGAACGGCTTCGTGCCTTCGGTGTCGCTCGAGCGCTTCCAGAACTACGCCGGCACCACCAACGGCGACGAGGTCAGGATCCTGCATCTGCCCAACGTTCGTTACGACGTCCTCGATCATCCACTGGCCAGGGGACGCCTCTACTGGGGCCTGGGTTCCTCCCTGAACTACCTCAGCCGGTCCGAGCCCAGTTTCCATGCCCGGAATGTGGGCCGCTTCGACTTGTACCCGCACCTGGTGCTGCCGCTGCAGGCGGGGGGCTGGAGCATGGTTGCCGAGGGCGCGCTGCGCAGCACCTCCTACACCATCAGCCAGAACCCTGACCTTACCGGCGCCAATCAAGGCATTCCCACCATCAGCCACGACCCGCTGCACCGCTTCGATGCCGAGGCGAGCATCGACATCCGCCCACCCGCCTTCGAGCGGGATTTCCATCTCGGCTTTGTCCATCGCGAGTTGCGCCATGTCGTCGAGCCGGAGCTGATGTACCGCTGGGTCTCTGGGATCGGCGCCGAGGCGCGCAACGCTCTCCTGTTCGACACCACCGACGTGGTCACCGACACCGACCAGGCGGGCTACTCGCTCACCCAGCGGTTCTATCTGCGCCGCACTGGTCAGACGCCATGCCCGAGCAAAGCTTCGAAGAAGGCTGCCGATCCCGACGCTGCCGGTCACTGCGCGAACGCCGCCCGCGAGTGGGCCTCCTGGCAGATCCTGCAGGATTTCTACATCGATCCCACCTTCGGCGGCGCGCTCATCTCCGGGAGGCGCAATGTCTTCCAGTCCACGCTCGACCTGACGGGAGTGGCTTTCCTGACCTCGCCCCGCAATCTCTCGCCCGTCATCTCTCGCATGCGCTTTGAGGTCGTCCCCAACCTGCGCATCCAGTGGGATCTGGACTACGACCCCAAACGTGCCGGGATCGATGACAACAACATCTTCGCAGGCTACAGTTTCGGCCACACCACCATCGGCATGGGCGACGCCATGCTCAATGCCGTGGATGAGGTTACCGGCACGTCCAGCACAACCCTCAGGACGCAGCTCGTGGAGCCCTACCTGCAGTTCGGCAAGCCCAGCAGTGCGGGTTTCAACATGGCGGTGAACGGCGGATACGACTTTGTTCAGCGTACCCTGCAATACGCGGGCGTGCAGGCGGTCTACAACTGGGACTGTTGCGGGCTGATGCTCGGCTATCGGCGGTTCGAGCTGGGCGCCGTGGGGGCGGTGAGCCGCGACGAAACCGAATGGCTGTATAGCTTTACCCTGGCCAACTTCGGAAACGTCGGCGATATCCACCGCGCCAATGCGATTTTCCGCGATCCAACCCAGCCCCCGGCTTATTAAGGCGGTTCTCCAATTTCTATCGAGTCGCCAAAATCCTGCAGGGCGGCGTTTTCTTAAGGAAAACGCCACTTGATCGCCTCGGCCTCGCTCGACACCCATTGGAGAACCGCTTTAGCGCGGCGTCCGGCGCCTCCTGCGCGGGAGTCAAACTTCGCTGAACATCGGGTCACGGAGTTTGCCTTTGCCCTGGCCGTGCGTCCATTCCCGAGGGACTGAAAATACCCAGCTTGCGGGTGCGGAGCCCCCGCTCTGGGGTATCCTTTCTAAGAGGAAATCACTTTGCCGCAACTTCGTTTCCTGGCGGGACTTGCTGTTTTCAGCCTTGTGCTGGGCTGCAAGGCGCAAACGCCGCCCACAGCCTCCAGCGCTTCCCTCGATCGCCGCATCGAGGTTCTGGTCCGCTCGCAGTACGATCTGCCTTCCGACGTGAGTGTTCAGATCGGCGCGCGCGGGCCGAGCCAGTTTGCGGGATACCAGACGCTGCCCATCACCGTCTCGCGCGGAGGCAACTCGCAGCTCATCAAGTTTCTGATCTCCGACGACAACACCAAGCTGGTGCACCTCGACACGATGGACCTGACCAAGGTCCCCGGCGAATCGATCGACACCACCGGCCGGCCGGTGCGGGGCAATCCCAATGCCAAGGTCACGGTCATCAATTTCGACGACCTGGAGTGCCCCTACTGCGCGCGCATGCACCAGGAGCTGTTTCCATCCACCATGGAGCACTACAAGGACCAGGTGCGTTTCATCTACAAGGACGACCCGCTCACCGAACTGCACCCCTGGGCCATGCACGCGGCGGTGGATGCGAATTGCCTGGCGCAGCAGAACGGAGAGGTCTACTGGAACTACGTCGACTACCTCCATACCCACGGCGACGAAATCACCGGTCCGGACCGGAACCTGCAAAAAAGCAATGCCGCTTTGGACCGCGTGGCCCAACAGGAAGGCGCGCTGGGTAAGCTGGATACCGGCAAACTCAATGCGTGCATCGCCAAGCAGGACGAAACCGCCGTGCGCGCGGAGCAGAAGCAGGCCGAGGCCCTGAAGATCGATGGCACTCCGGCGCTGTTCGTCAACGGCGAACGGATCGATGGCGCCGTGCCCAAGGATCAGCTCTGGGCGGTGATCGATCGCGCCCTGCGCGCCGAGGGAGAGAATCCCCCGCCGGCGGACGCGAATGCGCCCGCCGGGCACCCAGCCTCCGGAGCCGGGAACGAAAGCAAGTGAGCGCCGGAACTTTTGTCGCCGGAGCGGGTTCCGGATTTATTCTTGAATGCCGGGGCTGGTCCGCTCGGTTCCCTTGGGTTGTGCGGTTCGGGGGACCCAGAGGGACAAGCGTCTTTGGGGGGCGTGGGGCAAAGCGAAGAACAAGCGGGACCGCCTCATGAGGAGTCAAACGTTGCACGTTAGAACTGATTTTGGGATGCGTTGCCGTTCCGTTGTTTTTCTTTTTCTCAGCGCTGCGCTGGTGGCCGCCGCCGGTTGCCGCCACTCGCCCGCAGTCGATGTGGTCGCGACGGTCAATGGCAAGGAGATTTCGCACGCCGACCTGGAGCGCGCGTACCGGGCCAGCATGGGCGACACCCCGCAGAAGCTCACGCCGGTGGAAAGCGATATCCGCCGCTTGCAGGTTCTGCGCAGCCTGATCGACGACGAGATCTTGCAGCAGCGCGCGGCCAAGCTCAACCTCACCGCCTCCGACGAGGATGTCAACGCCCGGCTTACGGAAATCAAGGCGCCTTACACCCAGGACCAGTTCGAAACCCTGCTCAAGCAGCAGGACCTGACGCTCGATGAACTGAAGCGCAACCTGCGCCGCCAGTTGACCAGGGACAAGCTGCTCAACAAGGAAATCGAGTCGAAGATCAACATTACGGACGCCGAGATTCGCGACTATTACATGACCCACAAGGCGGACTTCAACCTGGTTCAGCCGCGGTTTCACCTGGCGCGGATCGTGGTGGCCGCCACGCCGCAGCAAGCTGCGGGGATGGGCGGCAAAGCGGTGGCCGATGCCGATCCCAAGAAGAAGATTCAAACGGCGCACAATCGCCTGGAGAGCGGCGACGATTTCGGATCGGTGGCGGCGGCCTTCTCAGAGGACTCCAACACCGCCTCCAACGGCGGCGACATGGGCTTCATCAACGAGACGGATCTCAAGAACCAGTACGCGCTGGTCTACGATGCCGTGAGCCAGCTCAAACCCGACCAGTTCACCGAGGTCATTCCCATGTACAACGGCACCGGTCCCGGCCGCAGGGTGACCGAATACGACATTTTCAAGCTGATTGGCCGCGACCCCGCCGGCCAGCGCGAGTTGAACGATCCGCGGGTGCAGCAGTACATTCACCAGCTTCTTCATGACGGCCAGAAGCAGGTGCTGCAGAATGCCTATCTCGAGACCCTCCAGGACGACGCGAAGGTCCGCAACTACTTTGCCGAGCAGATTCTGAAGCAGGGCGTGCAAGCGCAATAAGCGATTGGGAGTGAGACGAAACCGGGCTGGCGCTTGCGCCAGCCCGGTTTCGTTTTGCGAAGTTGTCGCCCGAGGGTGGCGTTGAAGGGATCAGTCCGCCAGCGCCGCGATTTCGTTGAAAGCTACGGTGAAGGATGTTCCGGGTAGAGAGAAGGTGTCCTGGGGCGTGAGCTGGCCGCCGCGGTAGTGGTAGCAGACCTGCTTTTTGGGCTCGATCAGCCAGATGGCCACGATGCCCATGCGCTCATAATCGGCGAGCTTTTCCAGCATCCGCGACATCAGGTCCTCCGGCGAGAGGATTTCAAAGACCGCCAGCGGAGCGTGGGTGACGATCTGCTCGCGCGGAGCCGTGCGGCTGAGGAGGGTCACATCGGGGATGCGGAAGCGGTCTGGGGCCACCTGGACGCGCAGTTCGGTGCGCGCTTCGATTCCGAGTTCCCGTTGATGGATGGTAAAGAAGGCAGCCAGAATCGTCTGCCAGGTGGCATGATCGTACTCGGCTGGCGTGCGGAGCTCAATCCTGCCCGAAACGTATTCGCAGTCCGGGTCGGTGATGGTCCGGAGATATTCTTCGAGAGCCGTCATGACTTCCTCGGCCAATCGCGGGCGCCGTGGTAGATGCGCAGGATGTGAACGGCCGCATCCGTGATGCGATAAACGACGATGTACGGGAGTCCGGAGATGACCAGTTCATGGGTGCCAGGGATTCTTCCCCTTCGTCCCCTGGCCGGGAAGAGATTGAGGCTGCTGGCAGCATCGAAAAGCGTTCTGGCAATATTCTCCGCCGCTGAGGGCTGGTCGTTTCGAATGAATTCGGTGATTTCTTCGAGGTCCCGAGCCGCAGGTTCTGTCCATCTTACTTGCATTGGATCCCGCATTTCGTACGGTCAGGATTTCAGTACCCGCTCAACTCGTCCCCTCACCTGGGCCGGTGAGAGAAACGCGCCCCGGTCCGCCGCATCGATGCCTTCCTGTACGGCAGCGCGGAAGCGGGTCTCTTCGTCGAGAAATCGGTCCACGGCCTCGCGCGCCAGGTCTTCGATGGGCCTGCCGGCCTGCGCGGCGATTTCGCGGAGGCGGGCTTCCTGCTCGGCGGTGAGCTGGATGGTCATGGGTTGAGAGTAGGCGGGTGGAGAAACAATGTCAAAGCCGACTAGCCGCGCGCCGTCCCTACGGGACTCCGGAGGCATTATGGGGCGCTTACCCCACGCTGAAGCGCGGGGCTAATCAACGCTGCGCCTCCGGCGCGGGGCGAATGACCCAATTCCGCAGTGCGGGCGATCAACGCTGCGCTTTCGACGTTGGGATGACAACCCAATCCTGAAGCGCGGGACTAACGATGGCACGCTGAAGCGCGCCCGGTGCTCTAGCCTTCCTCGGCTTCCCGCAGCTTGGCGATCACTGTGAAGTCTTCGAGGGTGGTCACGTCGCCCTTGATTTCGCCGTGGGTGGCGAGTTCGCGCAGCAGGCGGCGCATGATTTTGCCGGAGCGGGTTTTGGGCAGGCTGTCGGTGAAGCGGATGTCGTCGGGGCGGGCCAGGGCGCCGATCTCCTTGGCGACCCATTTGCGCAGCTCTTCTTTCAGTTCGTTGGAAGGCTGGTTGCCGCTTTCGAGAGAGACGAAGGCGGAGATCGCCTGTCCCTTGAGATCGTCGGGCCGGCCCACGACGGCGGCTTCCGCCAC
>JAJZNH010000435.1 GCA_021811745.1 Acidobacteriota bacterium | reverse complement strand
GGATGCCGTGAGCAGCTAAAAGGCGCCGCAGCTTCGCGTTTTCCTCCCGCAAGCGCTCGTTCTCCTCGTCGCGGTGAGCGAATGAAGTCGATTCTGGATCCGTGCTCGCCATCTTTGCTTCACTACTTCGCACCGTTAGCTATGACCTCTCCGAAGAATGTGCGCACCTGGTCAAATACCGCGGCGATGTCGGTCCGTAGCCCACATTCCTCAGCGAGCGTCTGGAACGGCGTCTGCCATTCTTCTGGCGGGGCGTTTAAGTTCGCGGGCAGGGCATGTGTGCTCCTTCGCTCAAATGTGAGGCGCAATGCCCTGAAAGCCATTGCCCGGTCAAGCCGATTATCTCCGGTGAGAAGCGCCAGATCGACCAAATCCTTCACCCGGCTGTTCGGAGATTTTCGCGGAATCGTATATGCGTGAATCTTTTCTGCGTACTGCTGTTCTCTGGAGATCATCCGCACGCGCGGCTGCTTGATGCCTGCAAATCCAAGCCAGTCAGGGCACTCGACAATTTCGAGAGGCTGGATTACGACATCGCCAATCCCGGCATCCAAATGGAACTTCGCGAAGATTCTCCCATCCATGCGCGTTTCGACGGAATAGCGTGCGCCGCCATACGGGGCAGCGGTCAGATCCATCACCGACGGCCCAATCGTGTACTGAAACCAATCATCGAGCGATGCATCCGCCGCAGCCTGCAACATCTCTCGAATCGCACGAACCGCGTCGCCGGCTTCTGCCGTCGCAACGACACGTTGCAGCGTCAGGTCGATATCAATCGTAGATCGCGCCGCCTTGAAACGAAGTTCCAACGCGTAGCCGCCTTTCAAGGCCCATGGCGTCGCATCGTTCTGGAACAGCCTCGCAAGCAGTCGATCGAACGCAACTTGACGTCGGAGGCGATTGACGTCAACTTGTTTCGCCTGGGACAGATTCTTCAGGCGTTCTTCTAAAGCCCTTCGGAACGCCCCCGCCGTCGTGTATGTTTTCGATGTCGCCATCATGCAGCCCGCCGTAGAACCTCTTCGACCATCTTCCGCGCTCGCCCATCCAGTTGCGCTTTCCGAAGTTGCTGGCGCGTGATCAGGCCGCGTTCAAGTGCTTGGTTCAGCGCCTGACGTATAAAGGTCGGCTCGATCGCATCATCCTCAATCAAATCAAGAATCGTCCGCAGTGGCCGCGTGTAGCTATAGCCGCGGCCAGCCTGGATATCGCTTTTTGGGAGGTCGCTGTGATGGAGCACTACAATCCCCGGAATTTCGCTGTTGCGCCGGAAGTTCTCCGGAACGGTCATGTGGAGCTTTGCCGGGTTGAGGTCCGCTAGCTCATGGAGACTCAGGGCAGTTTGATGACTGTACACCCCTTCGACTTCTTCCTTCCGGTTCCTGGACCATAGCGACCAGAGCGCAAGATCAGGCCGATCCGGCGTCGGGAACAGAGCTAGACGATAGATGCCGCGGCGTTCACGGATCCAGTTTCCGGCTTGCACGTGATAAGGATGTGTATTTTCGGCGAATCCGGCCGCCTTGGCCTGCTTCGTGGTGAAGAAGCCTTGCTGCTGCTCGGCGAGATCAAAGAGCCGCCGGGACGCTTCTCGGTGTGACTGAGCCATAACACAATACTACAATTTATTTGTGTTTCTGTGCGCAATTCTCCGCTCATAGGCAAGTGTACTTTACGGGCAAATTTGCTTCATAATCTTGACATGGTTTTCTGTAAGCTATTTATAATAAATAATTTAAGACCTACTTGCCGATGCAGAACGTGGAGAAGATGAGGTTGATGATGTCATCGGGGGTGGTCTGGCCGGTGAGCGAGTCGAGCGCCCACAATGCGCGGTAGAGGTCGAGCAGGATCATCTCGTGGGGAATGCCGCCGGTGTTGGCCCCAGCGGCGTCGGCCAGAGCTGTCAGGGCGGCGGAGACGGCCTGCTGCTGGCGGAGATTGGTTAACATGCCGGGCTCGGCGGCGGCCCCGCCGGTGGCCAAGGCCAGGATGCGCTGGCGCAGCTCCGGAATACCCTTGCCGGTGAGCGCGGAAGTCGAGATTGCAGTAAGATTAGTAGGCTCCGGCGTGTCTGCGCCGGTGGCTTCCGCTTCGCTCTTGACCAAATCACTCTTGTTGGCAGCGATGATCGCCGGGCGGCCCTCAACCGCTTTCAGTAGGCGATGCTCTTCTTCGTTGAGCGGCTGCGTGGCGTCCAGAACCACGAGCACGATCGCCGCGTCGGCTAGGGCTTCGCGGCTGCGAGCGATTCCGAGCTGCTCGGCTTCTTCGTGGCCTTCACGCAGGCCGGCTGTGTCCACAAGTTCGAGCGGGATGCCGTCGAGGGAGATGTGCTCAGTGACCAGATCGCGCGTGGTGCCGGGGGTCGCGGTCACGATGGCGCGGTCGCGCTCCACGAGACGGTTGAAGAGTGAGCTCTTGCCCGCATTGGGTCGGCCGACGATAGCCAGCGACAATCCGTCGTGAACCACGTGGCCACGGGCAAAGGAGGCAGCAAGCGCGGTCAAGGGCAGCGTCAACTCCTCGATGCGGCGCGCAATCTCCGCCTGTGGCGTCACCTCCACATCGTCCTCGGCGAAGTCGATGCCGGCTTCGAGCAGCGCAACGAGATCCATCAGCGACTGTTTGACCGGAGTCGCGCGACGGCTGAGCGCACCGCCCATCTGGCTGGCGGCCTGGCGCGCCTGGGTGAGCGTCTGCGCTTCGATCAGGTCGCGGACCGCCTCGGCCTGCGTGAGGTCGAGCCGTCCCGCCAGAAATGCTCGCTGAGTGAATTCGCCCGGCTCGGCCAGCCGCGCGCCTAGCTCCAGCGCCCGGCGCAGCAGCAGCTCCAGCACCACCGGCGAGCCGTGCGCAGCAATCTCCACAACGTCTTCCGCCGTGTAGGAGTTCGGCGCGGCAAAATAGGTCACCATCGCCTCGTCAATATGCTGCACCTTGCCACCCTCAACGTCGATCACATCGGCGAGGCGTGCGTGGCTGTGTTCCAGCGGATGGCGCAAGCGCACCAGTTGCTCGGTAATGAATGTAGCCTGCGGCCCACTGAGGCGCACGATGCCGATGCCACCTCGTCCCGGCGGCGTGGAAACCGCGGCGATGGTGTCGAGATTCGCTTCTGTACCGGGCATACTCTGCAAACAGTGTAGAGGCTCGCCATCTGGCGCGCCGGCGAGGCTACGCATTGGGATTTCCTTCCCGGAGTTCGCTTCGTGGAGTAGTAGGACGGCGGCACGTGTCGGTCGAGCGTTCCGGCAGACGGCCGGCGATAGCATCTCTAGGGCGCATTCCGCCGCCGTGGTCGAGCCGAGTGATACACTCCGGGAACGGAGTAGAGAATGCGGGCAAGCGCGATCGAGTTTCGTCTGCGGCTGGGGATTCAGGTCGTTCTCGTTGTGATAGGCTTTTGGGCGCCCTGGGCCAGGAGTTGGGTTCCTTCGGCGGAATTCGCACCGCGCATCTCGCTTCTGGAATGGCTGGCGCTCAACTTGAGCCGGCTGGGCCTCGTCAGCTTTGCCTCTTCCGCCGCTGTGGTGATTGTTTTCGCCGCGCTCGTTGCAGGTCTGGGTGCGCTGCTGCGTGTGTGGGGTGCGGCCTATTTAGGCTACTCTACCATCCACCACCCCCAGATGCAGGCTGGCGCGTTAATGGCTGACGGCCCCTACCGGTTTATGCGCAATCCGCTCTACGTTGGCGCTTGGTGCATGATGGCTGCCATCTCGCTGCTCATGCCGCCCACCGGCGCGCTGTTTACCTTGCCGCTGGTCACGTTCTTTTACCTGCGCCTGATCCTGGGCGAAGAAGCATTCTTGGAGGGCCGCCTCGGCGAACCTTACCGGCAATATCTTCATGCGGTGCCGCGCCTTTTTCCACGTCTTCGCTCCAACCTGCCGGCCGCCGGCCGCAAGCCCCACTGGCCCATCGCCTTGCTCACAGAGATCAATCCTATCGGCATCTTCATCGTCTTCGCGTGTTTCTCATGGCGCTACGACAACCTGCTGATGATCAAGGCTCTGCTGGTCAGCTTCGGCATTTCCCTGGTGGTGCGCGCCTTTGCCATGAACAATGCGGTCAACGGGCCGGCGGCTGCGTAGCGCCATCCGTCGGCTTGAATCGCTGCCAACTCCAGATCCGATATCTGCCAGCAAATGCAAAGCGGGCGCGCACACTCCACAAACGCCAAAGGGAGAGCGCAAAGCTCTCCCTTTGGCATTCGAGTGTTCCGCTTGAGGCGAGCAGAAAAGCTACTTCCTCGTAGGGGCAATCACGTCCTTGGCGGACTTGGCCACGCGGAATTTGACCACGGTCTTGGCCTTGATTTTGATGGCTTCGCCGGTCTGCGGGTTGCGCCCGATGCGGGCTTTGCGCTCCGCCTTTACCAGGCGGCCGATGCCGGGGATTACGAAGACGCCGTTCTTCTTGGTCTCCTTGATGGCGGTCTCCGCGAGGAGATCGAGGAAGGCCGCGGCTTGCTTGTTAGTGAGTTCGAGCTTCTCGGCCATATGCCGGGTCAAAGCGGTCTTGGTCATTCCAGTTGCCATTACTATTCTCCTTGTGGGCGAGCCCTCAGGGCTGCCTGAGTTGACGGGCTTCCGCCGCGAGATGCGCACCGCATGAGAGGGGATGCGCCGTTGGGTCAATTTGCAGAAAACCCTCTATTCATGCGGCTTCGAAGAACCCTGCCGATGGTTACAATGCAGCTTTCGGACAGGCAAAGTCAAGGTAGAAAGGCCGATTTTCCACAGTTTTCTTGGGTTTTTCTGCCAGTATTGCCGATATTCCTTGGTTTTTCGGCCTTTTGGAGCCTTCCGAGCGTACGGATACACTCCAATTCTTCTCGCCATGCGAATCGCACCATTGCCGTGCGGAGCGTCTATCTCAGACCGAAAAGCACCCGCTTTTTAGGCGCTTGGGCAGAGGTGATGGGCGTATTCAGCGCGTCCACCATCGGTGTGGCGATTCTGAAAGATCGAATCAGCCTGGCCGCGAAATCCTTCTTCAGCGCCACGGCCGTCGGCAGCGTGGCGGCCAGCCCCCATTGCCGGCAGCGGATCAGATCCATGGCCGGATGCTCGCTGGGAAAGCCCTTTGGCGGGCGGGTGAGTGCATTGCCTTCGAACTCCTCGAACGTGCGCCGCACGGCGGGTTTCTTGAGCAGCTTGCGGAACTCTTCGTGATGGTCAAGCATCCAGTAGCGAATTTGGGCTAATTGATCCTTCTCGGGCATGTAGGCTCCGGCGGCGATGATCACTTCCTTGGGGCTCACGTGGAAGTAGTAGCCTGCCCCCGAGGTCTTCTCCAACCGCTGGTGCGACCACCACGCTGCCACGAGCGTCTTGTAGGGCTGCTTGTTGGCGCTGAAGCGTGTATCGCGATAGATCCGGAACAGGCACTTCTCCGCCGGGCGCACAAAACTAGGCGCAAAGTCCACCATTGCATCGGTCACCTTGCGGATGACGGCGAGCATCGGCTCCTTAAGCTCCGCCTCGAACGCGGCCTTGCGCGGCTGGAACCACGCGCGGTCATTGTGGCGAGCGAGGTTGCGCAGGAAGGTGAGGGCTTCAGGACGGAAGTAGGGGACAGCTAGAGCAGGGTTCAGTTTGCTGTTCATCACAGGGGAAGTGTATCGCGAGATCGTGCAAAAGCCCCGGATGCGACTAGGGAGTTATGGCTTGCGGAGGGTAAAGATCAGGAAGGTGAAATCGAGGTCGTACGCATTCCAGCGTACTGGCCGTTCACTGCATTCCAAATCGATCTCCGCGGTGGGTTTAAATCCACACTCGTATGCGAGGCCGAGCATTTCTTCGATTTCAGTTTTTGAAAAGATCTTAATCGGCGCTCCATGCGCGACCTTGCCCGCAGTATCGATCCGTTCCGGATAGTAGTCGGTGGACGTGATGAGAATTCCGTCCGGCTTCAAGATACGGAACATTTCGCGAAAATAATCCCCGATGTGGACCCCGTGCTCAATGACGCTCATGCAGGTAATGGCATCGAAGAAAGAATCGGGAAATTCGGTGCGGGTGATGTCTCCGGGCAGGTAGCGGATGGGACCTCTCCGGGCGGGTGCAGTGAAAGAAAGATTGACGCCGTATAAGTCGCGGAATCCATAAGCGAACAGAGCTGGGAGTACGTTGCTATAGAATTCGGCGCCGGCGTCCAGCACACGCGCCGATCTTGCTTTGGCGCTGGCAATGGCACGCACGGCGGCGAGGTGATCCCAATTCTTTTCTTCGGCCCGGTGCAGAGGCAGATGGAGGCGCATCGCTTCGCGCACGGCGCCGCGCCATTCGGCGTGAGTCTGGAGGACCCGGTTGGGAAGGTCTTCCTTTGCAGGGGGACGCAAGGAGGCGGTGTCCGTGCCGTATTTGACTCTGAGGTAAAGCCGGTAGGTAAGCCCGAACTGCAGGAAAGCGCTCTTGATGCGACGGAGTACTCTCCTGTGCATCGGAGGGCCAGGCTCCAGCATCGGAACTGTCGGAGTCGGCGCGCGCATGTATCAACTATATTTCGTGAGCCGCTGGCATTCCAAACAACGGAGCAGGGAGCGTCGCGCCAGTCTTCACCGAATCACCTTCAGCGCCCCGCGAAACAGCCCATCGAAGTCCCCGGCCAGCGTCCTGTCTTTGTTCACAGCTTGCTCGATGGCCTTCTCTGCCGCCGCACGCTGATAGCCCAGATTGACGAGCGCTGAAAGCACGTCTTCGACCGCCGCGCCCTCGACGGTCTGCGGCGCGGGTGCTACGGCAAAGTCGTCCAGCTTGTCCTTGAGCTCCACCACCAGCCGCTCAGCCAGCTTTTTGCCCACGCCGGGAATGCGCGTCAACTGCGCGTGATCCTGCCCGCGGATGGCCTGCACCGTGCGCTCCACGGCCAGCCCGCTGAGAATTTTGATGGCCAGTTTTGGCCCCACGGCGCTGACCGTAATCAGTCGTTCGAAGAGCCGTTTCTCTTCGCGGTCGAGGAAGCCGAAGAGCGCAATTTGATCGTCGCTCACCTGAGTGTGAATGTGCAGCGCGGCTTCCGCGCCCACCGCCGGCAGTGCCGTGAACGTCGGGACTGAGATAGCGACGTCGTAGCCCACGCCGCCGGCCTCGACGATGGCCTGGCCGGGCTCCTTATGAATTAGCTTGCCGCGCAGATGAGCGATCATGCGTTCGATTCTCCAATCCCATCGGTCCTGGGCGCAATCCCCTGCCTTGGCAAGTCTATCCGGCCCGTGGCTGAGCTGCATTCCCAAGGATCGGCTTCCGTCGCCTCCGTGTCGAGCAGACAGTGAGGCCAAAGGTCAGCCGAAAGCCGGTTCCCCCGCCCTACTTTGCCCGCGGATGCGTGCGGTCGTAGACCTCGGTCAACTGCGCGGTAGTCAGTTGCGTATAGCGCTGCGTGGTCGAGAGCCGTTCATGGCCCAGCAACTCCTGGATAGCGCGCAGGTCGGCGCCCTCCTCCAGCAGATGCGTGCCGAAGGCGTGGCGCAGGGTGTGTGGATGCACGTCGGACGAAAGCCCGCGCAGGATGGCGATGCGCTTGACGATGCGGCCCACGCTGCGCGTAGTCAGCCGTGCCTGTCCGGCCTTTGCGGCGCCCGGCTTGCCCGCTGCCGCGGCCTCGCCCAGGCCGCGCAGTCGCAGATTCACAAAGAGGGCCGGCGTCCCGGCTCCCAACGGTTCGCCTGCAGCAGCCAGCAGCGCCATCCGCTCCTTGAGGTACGCGCGCAGCGCCTGGGCCGCCGCGTCGCCCAGCGGCACGTAGCGCTGCTTTTGGCCCTTGCCGCGCACGAGAATGGCCTCGTTGGCCCAGTGAATGTCCTCGAGGTTCAGCCCCGTCAGTTCGGCATTGCGGATGCCACATCCGTAGAGCAGTTCGAGGATGGCGCGGTCGCGCGCCGGCCAACTCGCCGCGTCTTCGCCCACCGAGTCCACCACGCGGTTCATCTGCTCGATGGAGGGCACGCGCGGCAGATGCTTGGGCAGCCGCGGTGTAGCAACCAGCGCCGCCGCATTCTGCTCGATGCGCCCGGTGCGCGCCAGCCACTTGAACCAACTGCGAATGGCCGCCAGCGCCCGCGCCGCCGAAGCCTTCGACAATCCGCGCTCATACAGCGCGCCAAGGTAAGCGCGAATGTCGGTGTGCTCAATGCGCTCCACGCCGAATTCGGAACCATCCGCGCCGTCGTGCGCCATCCACCAATCCGCAAATCCGTGCAGCTCACGCCGATAGGCGCGCAGCGTGTGTGCAGAGGCGCCGCGCTCATTGGCCAGCACGCGCAGATAGCCGTTCACCAGCTCGCCGAGCGCGGGCGCGGCCACCGGACCAGCGGGTGTGCTCATGCCGCCTCCTCAGGAGGATTGTGCGGCAAGGTCGAATCCGGCACGGGTACCGCGTCTTGCGTCGTCGGCCGCCGCACCGCGCGGGGGTGATGCTGCCGATGCACGGCCTTCAGCCGTCCCAGCGCCAGATGCGTGTACACCTGCGTGGTGGAGATGTCGGCGTGGCCCAGCATCATTTGCACGCTGCGCAGATCGGCGCCGTGCTCCACCATGTGTGTGGCGCAACTGTGGCGCAGCCGGTGCGGGCTGCCGCCGCCTGCTACCTTCACCAGCCGCCACACCCATTGCCGCGTCAGCGGCATTCCCCGCAACGAAAGAAACAGCCGCGCAGCGCCAGTCTTCCGCGCCGGGCTGATTCGCTCCAGGTGCGGTCTTCCCTCGCGCAGATATTCTTCCAAAGCCTCGAGCGCAGAGCGCCCCAGTGGCACGATGCGTTCCTTGTCGCCCTTCCCGCGCACCTGCACGCGGCCCACGTCCAGCTTCAGGTCGCCGGTTGAGAGCGCCGTCACCTCGGAGACGCGCAGTCCACCCGCGTACAGCAGCTCCAGAATCGCGCGGTCGCGCAGCGCCGTGGCCCGCGCCTGTGGGTGCGAGGCCGCCATCCCCGCGCGCTCCAGCATCTCCGCCACCTCCGGCTCTGCCAGCGACTTGGGCAGCACCTTCCATGCCTTGGGTGACTCGATATTTACGGTCGGATCGTGATGAATCCGCCGGTCCAGCAGCAGCCACTTG
>JAJZNH010000850.1 GCA_021811745.1 Acidobacteriota bacterium | reverse complement strand
GATAGCAACCTGGAGCGATCCTGTTCCTGGTTGAATACGGCGCCGAACCCGCGTTCAACCACATCTCTAAGTCCAAACACTGTCTTCAAAGAGCGTTCTGCAGTCTTGCCTGGTGGCATACCGTTCATGCCAGAACTTACTCATGAAAATCACCAATTGTCTTTCGGAGGATGCGCGTGATAGTAGTTCAGGAATTCGATAATGCGCTCAGCCTCCCGATCATTGAAATCCGCTGCCGGTTTGGCCTGCATCAGATAGACCCAATGTTTGGCCGTGGCGGGAGTGTCCGTCTCGCGTAACGCCCGGTCCAATGTATGACACTCAGAGCAGGTGTATTTGAACGATTTGTATGCCCGTTGAATATTGGCCGGGTACGTAGAGACATCGATCGGCGCATCCTTCTTATTTCCTGTATAGGTGCCACCGTAAAATTGGGCTTGTGCCGCCGTGCCGAGCATTCCCGCCACCAACAACAACCCCGCTAACCGCACCGCAATCATCCACGAAAATCTCTTAGGCTGCATATACTTCCTCCTTATCTCTGCGCCCCTTTAGAAAAAGAACTGGACATCGGCCATGGCCGTACGGCTGGAACTGCCAATACCCTGTATCGGATCCCGGCCATGAAGATTGCTGTAAGAAACCCGGCCGATGATGTTGCCCGAGGGTGTCAGCGTCCGCTCCAGCCCGAAGCTTGGCTGCTCCTGGCTTACTCCACCAATGCCGCCCTTGATGCGCTGATTCAACCGGTCATAGCGCACGATTGCTGCGGTTCCGCGGACGATGAAGTAATCCAGTTCTCCGTAGTAGTCCTTGGAAATGAAGTCATTGGTTGGTCCGGTCTGATTGAGTTCGTAGCCGTCGTGGTCATCCATGAATCCCCCCAT
This sequence comes from Acidobacteriota bacterium, assembly GCA_021811745.1. The sequence continues at coordinate 8,186 of JAJZNH010000850.1, read as the reverse complement.
CAGGTTGAGCCTGTTCTGGAAGGTCCGGTAGTTGGCGAAAACTCCATTGCGGCGAATCACTGGATAAAAGTTGAACTGGTTGGGAGCCCCGCTGTTTTGAAGCTGGTTTTTCTTTCCGTAATAACTCAGAAACGTTACGCCGCTCTCCTGAGCAAACCACCAGTCGACATCCGCATAGATATCCTTGGAGTTCTTTGCAGCCGGGCCCTGAATCGTGCTGCCGTCTGCATGGTCTCCGTTGCTCACGGCCACGAATGCGCCGAAGATTTGCTTATATTTCGGAAGTGCGTAAGTATAGCCGCCACGGATGCCTACCATGTCCTGGTCGAGCGTGAAATTGTCCGGATCGGCATATTCCCACATCAGGGGAGAGTTGGGCAGAAAACTCAGCGTGTTTGCGGCCGTGGTTCCGTTGGCGCCCATCACGCCCATCTGGCCGCCCTGAAGAAACCAGCTGCTTTGGGCACTCCCTCCGACATACCCGAAATACCCGCTTCCCACACTGGGGTTGGTATTTCCATCGCTGACCAGGTCGAACTCCGAGTAGTAATAGAAATTCGTGTCGGGAACCCAGCCGGCAAAGTAGGCGTTCCAGTTCGCCACCTGAAACGACGATGTCGAGCTGGGTGTTGTGCCTTGCTGCGTGTTGCGCTGCGCGGCAAAATCGAAATCCGCGACCGCAAAGGCCACATTCGTGGTAAGCGACCACGCCGGTTCCTGCTTGATGAGTTCAGTGAGACGCGGCGAAGCCTGTCCCTTCTGGAGTGCTGGCGGCAGGTGATAGCCCAGCCGCTTGAACATATAGCCCTCCTTGTTCAGGACGGGCGGAATCACATGGCATGCGAAGCAGCGAAGCCGATACCGCCTGGCGAACGCTGGAATGGCGCTCCCTCTTTGGGGCATCAAAAGGATAAGGCCAAGAATCAGTGCAAGTGTCTTAATGCCTGAAGTTAAATCTTTCATTGATGGCTACTCCTGCCGGCAATGAAAGCACTCCAGACGCCAAACCTATCACTCTTTTATATCAATAACTTACCGCAATCGACTCCACCAGATTGAGGAACTCATTCCCCGCTTTCAAGCTCCTGCTGGGGAATTAATTCCCCAGGCTGCGGATCGCGGCCCCGCTTCAGCAACGTATAAAAGGTCTTCCGGTCCACTCCGGCCGCGCGCGCCGCGGCGCTGATATTGCCTCCGCAACGCGCCAGTACTGCCTGCGCATAGGACTGCTCGAAGCTCGCCAGATAGCGCTCACGCGCGTCCTTCCAAGGCAGCGTGGAAAAGCTGTTGGAGACCTCCCCGCCGCCAATCTCATCCTCCAGATCATCCGGCTCCAGCAAACCGCCGGGATGCAGCGCCGTGAGCCGCTCCATCACGTTCTTCAACTGCCGCACATTCCCCGGCCATCGCTGGCTCAAAAGCGCCTCGTAGAACTGCGGCGATCCACTCACGCTCTTGCCGTAGCGGCGGGAGAAGCGTTCCAGAAAAAAGCGCGCCAGGTGCGGAATGTCCTCCGGCCGATCGCGAAGCGGCGGCAATTTGATCGTGATCACGCCCAGCCGGTAGTAGAGTTCCTCGCGGAACGTTCCCGCCTTGATCTTGGCCTGCAGATCCTGGTTGGTCGCGCACAGAATACGGCAATCGACGCGCACTTGCGTGAGCCCACCGAGCCTCCGCAGGGCGCGTTCCTCGACAAAGCGGAAAAGGCGCGTCTGCAGCTCCACACCCAGGTCTCCGATCTCATCCAGGAACAGCGTTCCGCCATCGGCCGATTCGATCAATCCCTTCTTGGTGCGCTCAGCCCCGGTGAAGGCCCCGCGCTCATACCCGAAGAGTTCGCTTTCAATCAGCGAGCCCGGCATGGCGCTGCACTCCACCGGCACAAAAGGACCGTCCTTGCGCCGGCTCTGACTGTGGATGGCCCGCGCCGTGACCTCCTTACCCGTGCCGCTTTCGCCCAGAATCATCACCGTCGCATCGGTCGCCGCAGCTCGGCGGCACTTCTCCATCTGCTCCAGCATGGCGGGACTGCGGCTCTGGGCGGCTTCCGACTCGCCGAGCGATTCCAGGCGGCCTTTCAAGCGCGCGACTTCGTGCTCCAGCGAGGAGACGGAAAGCGCCCGTTTCACCACCAGCAGAAGGTCTTCACGCTTGAAGGGCTTTTGCAGATAATCGAAGGCCCCATTGCGCATGGCGATCACAGCGCTCTCCACCGACCCAAACGCGGTAAGAAACACAATGGGAAGCGCCGGGTGCGCTTCGTGCAGGCGCGCAAAGACCTCCTCGCCCGACATTCCGGGCATGCGCACGTCCAGCAGCACCAGCTCCGGCGGGCTCGCCAGGGCCTCCGCAAGTCCCTTGACCGGATCCACAAAAACAGAAACAGCCGCGCCCGATGCACGCAGCATCCGCTGGATGTTCTCGCCCAGCGCGGCCTCATCGTCAATCACAAAAATCCGGTTCACTCGGATACTCCTCCGGCGTACCAGTGGTAAGGCTGGCCGCGCGTGAATCGCGCCGCGGGCATCTCGATCACAAAGCAGGCGCCTCCGCCGTTCCGTACCTCGTAGCGAATGCGGCCATCGTACATATCCAGAAGGCTGGCGGCCAGAAACAATCCCAGGCCAAGGCGCTCGCGGCCGCCGCTTTGTGAGACAAATGGCTCAAAGAGATGTTCACGGATGCTTTCTGGAACTCCGGGACCGTTGTCTTCAATCCGGATCACAACCTTGGCGCCCGCGGTCCGATACGGTTCCAGGCGCGCCCAAACCACGCTGCCCTCCCGTTCCTTCAGGGCTTCCAGCGCGTTACTCAGCAGGCCGCGCACCACTTCGCCCACCACGTGCTCGGGCACATCCACCTTCGGCGCGTCGCCAAATTCTTCCTCCAGCTTCACGCCGAGACCATCGGCGCGCGGTCGAAAGGCCGACGCGGCTTCCTCCAGAGCTTTCCGCGGCTCCGAAGCCTCGAAGGTTTCCCCGTGCCGCTCCCTCCGCAGCGCTTGCAACAGCGTGCCTGCGATGTTGCCCATGTAGCGCGTCTCTTTCAGCATCTCGCGCAGGTCTTCGCAGAGAGCTGCGTCCTCTTTGCGTTCATCCAGCAACACTTCGATGCGCCCCGCAACAATCGCCAGGGGGTTGTTGAACTCGTGCATAAAGCCTGCCGTGAACTGCCCCAGGAGAGTGAGCTGATGCGACAGCCGCGCCTGCCGGTCGGCGGCCTGCAACTCCTCGCGCAGGCGTGCGGTGCGGTAGCGTACCGTATCCAGTTGCAGTCTTAATTGTGCTGCCGCCTCGTCAGCCTGGGCGGCGCAGGCCTGCAGATGCTTCCGCTGCCTGCGCATGGCGACGAGCGCCGGTAACGGCGCCAACAGAATTGCCAGAATTACGATGGATGCTCTTCCTGCGGAAGACGCCGGGAGAAGCCAGATCGCCAATGCCGCCAGAGGAATAACCCATCCTCCGCTGGCCCAATGCACTGCGTGGCCGCGTTCCCGGGCTCGATTTGGCTGACCGTTTTCCCGCGGTTTCTGGGGCATATTGCCCAGTGTAGTTTGTCGGGCGGCATCGGCCGCAATCCGCGTCCGGCGCGAACCCTATGACCGGGGAATCGGCCGAGCCCCGCTCATGCCGTGGCATGCATGGCGCAATGCTCGCCTTGTCGCTTTCTACGGGATGGCTGCGGCCAGTTGCTTCGCCTGCGCCGCCGCTTCCTGAGGATCGCTCATATTCGCGTAGCCTCCCACGTAGCGCCCTTTGCGGAAAAAGCAGATTCCCTCCAGATACTTCACTTTGGCCGTGAAAGATTCGTCGCCCACCTGCGCAGACGCGGCGTCATCAAACTGCTTGCGCACGCTCGCCAAAGACGCCGCGGCGGCCTCCGGCGAGGCCTCCGGCACAATGAATGCCTGCCCCGCCTTGTACTTCGCCACGTAACCGCGCTTGAGTTCGCTCAGCCCCAGCACGCTTTGAGGAACCACGCGGACGGTTTCAAGGTCCTCCTTGGGAAACCACCCCAGCGCCTCCGGCGGCGTCACGCGGCCATCGAGTCGCTTCTCCATCGCGGTGGCGAAAGCCTGCATCGTCGCGGTGTCATTGGCATCCGTGTCGGCCGCCGTCTCGACAATTTCCACGTAATACACGCCCTTGGCAAAGCTGGCGCTCTGCCACTGCACCTGCCCGCCCATACCGAGCTTCGCGGCCGGCGCGGTGGGATCGCTGTTGACGGCATACATCCCATACGCCGCATCCGGATCCTTCATCTCGGAGACATCGATGTCCAGCGTGTCTCGGCCGCGCTTGCAGCTGATCCCCACCATGCGCACGAAGCCGAAGCTCAGATAGCCTTCAGCGGCGCCGTCCTTATACTCGAAGAGATTATCGGCCCCATACTGCCGCTTTGCCCCTGCCTGCACCCAGCCGGGCGCAAACTGGCAGCTCAGATACTCCTGCGCACCCGCCGTTCCCGCAGCCAGCAGGATGGTCACCAACAGTCCGCCAGCCTTCATGCAAACAGCTCCTGAGCACGGGCTACCCGGCTCGCCACATGAACGCCGTATGGGCACTGCACCGTGCATTTGTCGCAGTCACCACAACTCGCGGCAACATGCTCGGAGGCCAGTTGCATATACCGCTCGCGGCCCAGCGCAAACTGCCCGTAGCCGTCGGCATAGGTCAGACAGCGCAATACATCGGACACCGGAAGGCCCTGCTGGCAGGTGCCATCGCACTTGCCACACATGCGGCAGTAAAGCGGCTGGATCGTCTCCAGATGCGCCGTCAGCAGCTTCTTGTCGGTGGCTGTGAGCGGCTGCCCCATCGCCTTCAGGTTCTCTTCAAGCTGATCATTGTCCGTCATGCTGGGAATGGTCGTCGCGACGCTGGGCTTGTTCACCACCCACTTCAGAGCCGCCAGCATCGCGCCGGGCTGCGAGAGCTTCTGCCCCATCGGATCGCCCGGCCGTACCCGCCGGAACCCCCCTGCCATCACCTTCATGGCCACCACGCCCATCCCGGCCTTCGCCGCCGTCTCGATCGCTGCGTCCATGCTTGCGTCCATGGAGAAGTTGTAGGCGGCGAGCACCACATCAAAGACGCCCTTCTGCGCCATCCACGGCAGCAACTGCTGCTGCCCACTGTGCGTGCTGATGCCGATAAAGCGCGTCTTACCCTGTTGCTTGGCGATCTGCTGCGCCTCGACCAGCCCGTCGAGAACCTGCTCCGGACTGCCTTTGCCGTGCAGATACCAGATGTCTACATAATCCGTGTTCAGCTCGCGCAGACTGGTTTCGAGTTCTCGCAGCGCGCCTTCCTTGTCGCGCGCCTCGGTCTTTGTGGAGAGCACAACCTGCTTCCGCTTCGCGCCGAGCGCCGCGCCCACCATGCGCTCGTTGTTGCCATGCTGGTAGCTGCGCGCGGTGTCGAAGTAGTTGATGCCGGAGTCAACGGCGCGCTCCACCACACTGCCGTCGGAGGTGATCATGCATCCCATGCCCACTGTGGTCACCTTCAATCCCGTGCGGCCCAGTGTTTTGTAGTCGAGCTTGACGGACGAACCGGCAGCATTCCCTGCGGTTTCCTCCGTCGGCTTGAAGAGATTCAGGCCGGAACCCGCGCCCACTACGGGCAGCATCAATCCAGCCGACAAAAATTCCCGTCGAGATGTCTTGGACGCCATGAAAGATACCTCCGCGCTGTATAGGCAGGAATTGCACCATCGTAACTTTTTTAGGTACCTGCCAATATGACGCAGATCACAGAACCTCCGGGCCTTGACAGCTTGGGGTTGGGATTCACCTCTGCGCCGCGTCCTGTCCTTCGCGGCTCAAGGCCGGGAAGCCGCGAGCGCCATCCCGGCGCTCAGGGCCGACAGCTGGCAAAACCTCGACATCTCTGCCGGAAGCCCGCCACACCTTCCGCTGATTACAATGATCCTTTCCGCTGCGCGCGGAGATGGAGAAGGAAAATGAAACTTGGCCTCGGGCTCTACCGGCACATGCTGAACGACGACTACTACGCCTTTGCCGTGCAGGCCGGCTGCACCCACGTCATTGTTCATCTCATTGACTACTTCCGCCAGGGCGAAGCCAACCCTGCGAACAACCAGCCTACCGGCGGCAAGGACAAGCCCTGGGGCGTAGCCGGCGATCCCAGCCAGCTTTGGACAGCCCAGGAACTGATCACACTGCGCAAGCAGATCGAGGCCGCCGGGCTGAAGCTCGAAGCTATTGAAAACCTTGACCCGGCGCACTGGCACGATGTCCTGCTCGACGGCCCCAAGCGCGCTCTGCACATCCGCAACGTGCAATCGATCATTCGCGCCATGGGCGAGGCCGGCATCCCCACGCTGGGCTACAACTTCTCCATCGCCGGCGTCTCCGGCCGTGTTACCGGGCCCTTCGCCCGCGGCGGCGCGGAGTCCGTGGGCATGGACGGCCCCGTCGATACCCCCATCCCCAATGGCGTCGTCTGGAATATGGTTTATGACGCCGGCGCCCCTGCCGGTGTGCTTCCCTCGATCACGCACGAGGAGCTTTGGCGGCGCCTTGAGCGCTTCCTCGAAGAGGTGTTGCCCGTGGCTGAGCAGGCCGGCGTCCGCCTCGCCGCGCACCCTGACGATCCGCCCATGCCGACCATGCGCCAGCAGCCTCGCCTGGTCTACCAGCACGCGATGTACCAGCGCCTCATCGACATCGCATCCAGCCCCAGCAATATGCTCGAATTTTGCCTGGGCACGCTCGCCGAGATGACCGAAGGCGACCTCTATGAAACCGTCGAAAGATACAGCGCGCAGAAACGCATTGCCTACGTCCACTTCCGCAACGTTCACGGCAAGGTGCCGCATTATCGCGAGACGTTCATCGACGACGGCGACATCGATATGCTGCGCATCCTCTCCATCCTGCACAGGAACCAATTCGACGGCGTCATCATCCCCGACCACACCCCACAGATGACCTGCTCGGCCCCGTGGCATGCTGGCATGGCCCACACCCTGGGCTTTATGAAAGCCGCCATCATGGCCCTCGACCGCGGCTTTTCGCCAGAAGAGCGCTCGCGCGAAAAGCAAGTCTCCCGCACTGCGCGCTGAGCGCCCCGCGGCTCAGCGGGGTTTCGCCGCCGCGTACAGCGCATTCTTGCATTCATCCGGGAGCCGGCATTCCGGCCACAATGAGGGATCCGCCATGCCGACTGATCAACGGTGTAGTTGATTCTGGTTCAGAAAGACCCAGGACAAACATGGCCGCCGATGCGGGAGTTCTTCCACCGGCGGCTCACATTGCTGATTCTTCAGGCAAACGCTGCTTATAAATCCGTCGACTGGCTCTCAACCAGCGCCCTGGACCTGGCAATGAACTCGGCCAGTGGCATCGACCCCTGGTCACCCTTGCCGCGGGTGCGCACGCTGACCGTTCCCGCCGCCTCTTCCTTGTCGCCGAAGACCAGGATGTAGGGCGTCTTCTGGTTGGCAAAGTCACGGATCTTGGCGTTCATCTTCTCGTTGCGCAAATCGACCTCGACGCGCAGGCCCGCGTCCTTCAGCGCCTTCTCCACCTTTTCGGCATAGGCCGCATGCCGCTCGCTGATGGGAACCAGACCCGCCTGCACCGGCGCCAGCCACAGCGGGAAGGCTCCGGCATAGTGCTCGATGAGCACACCGAAGAATCGTTCCACCGACCCGAAGAGCGCGCGGTGCACCATCACCGGCTGATGCCGCTCGCCGTCCTCACCCACATACTCCAGCTCAAAGCGCGCCGGCAGGTTGAAGTCGAACTGCACTGTCGAGAGCTGCCAAAGCCTACCCAGCACGTCCACCAGCTTCACGTCGATCTTGGGGCCGTAGAAGGCGGCCTCGCCCGAGATGGTTTTGTACGGAATGCCCTTGGCCTTCAGTACGTTATCGAGCGAGCGAATGGCAAGATCCCAGTTTTCATCCGATCCCGCATAGTGTGCGCGGTCATTCGGATCCCAGGTCGAAAGCTCCACCTTGAACTCGCTGAAGCCGAAGGTCTTCAGCACCGCTTCGGCAAAGTCGATGCAGGCCGCGACCTCGCTCTCGATCTGCCCCGGCGTGCAGAAGATGTGCGCATCATCCTGCGTGAATCCGCGCACGCGCAGCAGCCCGTGCATGGTGCCCGAACGTTCATAGCGGTACACATTGCCCAGTTCGGCGTAGCGCACCGGCAG